>DATENN010000177.1:0-13491 GCA_035275045.1 Pyrinomonadaceae bacterium | reverse complement strand
TCAATGGTGAAGAAACCGCGGACGCCGGGGATGTCGTGCGCGCTCGTGGCGTCAAGCTCGGCCTCCTGGCCCAGCATGTCAATTTTGAACCGGGCCACACAGTTCATGAATCCGCGCTTGCTGCTTTTGGCCACCTGCAACAGATCGAGCACGAGATGCACGAGCTGGAACATCGCATGGCCGAAGCGCCTGAGAACCTCGACAAAGTCCTCGAGCGGTACAGCGATCTGCAACATCGGTTTGAGCGCGAGGGAGGCTTCGAATATGGCGCGAAAGCTGAAGCGATTCTGCAAGGCCTTGGCTTTGATAAAAGCACTTGGTCGCTGGAAACGGAAAAGCTCTCCGGCGGTCAACAGAATCGTCTCGGGCTCGCGCGGTTGTTGCTGGCGGAACCGGACGTTCTGTTGCTTGATGAACCAACCAACCACCTTGATGTGAGAGCGGTCGAATGGTTGGAAGAATTTCTGCAGAATTATCCGGCCGGCTTCGTAATCATCTCGCATGATCGCTATTTTTTGGATCGCTGTTGCCGTCGCATCGTCGAACTCGAAAACGGCAAGGCGTCGAGTTACACGGGCAATTACTCTGCTTACTTGCTTGAACGCGAGGAGCGCCGCGAGATCCAACAACGCGCTTACGATAATCAACAGCAGCTGATTGCGAAGACAGAAGAGTTCATTCGTCGTAATCTGGCGGGACAAAAAACGAAGCTCGCTAAGTCGCGGCGTAACATGCTGCAACGGCTTGAGCGTCTGGATGCAGTGCGTCCTGATCAAGCGTCAGGTGATTTTCGTCTACGATCGATCGAACGTGCAGGCAATCATGTGCTGACGGTGGAAGATGTTGCAGTCGGCTACGGCGATAACGTCCTCGCGAAAGATATTTCTTTCGTGCTGCGCCGCGGCGAATGCCTCGGCATCATCGGGCCAAACGGGTCCGGCAAAACCACTTTTCTCAAGACGATTCTGAAAACGATCCCGGCGCTAAACGGTGAAATTCGCTGGGGTTCAAAAGTGCAGCTTGGATACTACGCGCAGCAGCTTGACGATCTTGACGACCGGAACGAGATCATTATGGAGCTCCGCCGTGTCGCGCCGGCAAATGCGACAGCTGGCGAGCTGCGTTCTTTTTTGGCGAAGTTTCTGTTCACCGGCGACGACGTCTACAAACACATTCGCGATCTGTCGGGTGGAGAGAAGGGCAGGCTCGCCCTCGCCAAATTAATCTATTCGCGCGTCAACGTGCTGGTGCTCGACGAGCCGACAAACCATCTCGATATACCTTCACGCGAGGCGCTTGAAGAAGCGCTCGATGCTTATGAAGGGACAATCGTGACGATCAGCCACGATCGCTATTTTCTCGATCGCATTGCCACCCAAATTTTGGCGCTCTATGGTGATGGTACTGCGGAGCACTACAACGGTGACTATACCCAGTACCACGAATGGAAGGTTAAGCATGGTCCAACGTCCAAAGTCGAGAGTCCAAAGTCGGAGGCGCGGTCAAACAGATCAGTACCGTCGGCGGAGTCAAACAGCTCAGCACCACAAACGGGATCAAACAGGTCAGTACCGTCGGCGGTAGCCGATGAGTCTAAGCGGCGCAATAGAGGCGTTTCAAAGGTTCCCGTTAAGGTCGTCAAGAAACCCCGCCCCGCCGACGTCATTGAATCCGAGATTGCGGTGTGTGAAGGACGTCTGACGAAGCTATCTGAACAAATGTCAACGCCTGAAGTAGCTCGGGACATCACTAAACTAGTCGCCGTCAACGACGAATACAAGGCGACGGAAAAAGATCTGGCAGCGTTGATGGAAGAGTGGGAACGCGCGGCAGCAACGCGTTAGAGGAGACTGTTCCTACCGATTAGAAGTGCGCGGTTGACACTTCATCAAGCCGTTTGCTAGTTTCGACGCTCGCTTGGCGCGGAACGTGTTCTATCGCAAAACGAGAGCTGCGCCGCCGGATTTCGCGACCTCACGTTTGTTAAGGATGGCAATTGCCGCGGTTGACAACTTGTTTCCTTTTAGGCGCGTAGCTCAGGGGTAGAGCACTACCTTGACACGGTAGGGGTCTGGGGTTCAAATCCCCACGCGCCTACCATCTTTTCACCTTCTCCACTTAAACAGTTCAAATTCAAAGTTCAAAGTCGAATAATCCATTGTTTTCTCCGACGGTCCTAGTGCTCCGCACAGAGAGCCAACCAGAGCAGAGCATCATCTCTCCCCACGACTTTTCTTTGCTGCACGGATAGTGCGCGCATAGAATGATGTCTTCCCCCTTTTATTAAGGAGTTCAAAAACAACGGAGGCCCTCATGAAAGGTGTACTCGACGACCGCGCTCTCGATCAATTATTTCGCGAGGCGCGCACTCATATGGCGTGGCTGGACCATCCTGTCCCTGACGAGACTCTTAAGCAACTTTATGAGCTGGCGAAATGGCCGCCGACCAGCGCTAACGGATCACCAGCACGATTTCTTTTTATTCGCACGGACGAAGCCAGAGAACGACTGCGTCCGGCGCTGGCGCCCGGCAACGTCGACAAGACAATGTCGGCGCCGGTAACGGTCATAGTCGCGTACGATCTGTTGTTCTTTGAGAAGTTGCCGAGGCTTTTTCCGCACAGTCCTGGAATGCGCGATCTTTTCGCGGCAAACCCGCAGCTAGTCGAAGTCACGGCTAAACGCAACTCATCGTTGCAGGGTGCCTATCTGATAATGGCGGCTCGAGCGCTTGGGTTGGATTGCGGTCCGATGTCCGGTTTTGATAATGCGAAGGTCGATGAAGAATTTTTCGGAGCCGGCAAAGAATGTGAAGGCTGCGAGCAGGAATTCTTTCCTGCCGGTCACGTCAAATCAAATTTCCTGTGTAATCTCGGCTATGGCGATACAGCGAAACTTTATCCGCGCGCTGCGCGACTCGAATTCAACGAGGCTTGCACGCTCTTGTGACCACTCAAGCCGAGGCTTGGAACCGTTCAGCATTGCGTGCGCGCGCTTTCGCAGCTTCGATTTCGCGATCACGCGGTGCGGCGTTAGTCACCAACGAAGACAAGAGTAATTCAGCCGCCTCAGTCACTTGATCGACAGCGCGATTAAAAACAGCTTCGTTGGCTTTCGATGGTTTGGTGAAGCCACTCAACTTGCGCACAAATTGAATTGACGAGGCGCGAATTTCATCCTTCGTTGCCGGTGGCGCGAAGTTGTGGAGAGTTTTGATATTGCGACACATATTTTTCTGCTCCGCGAAAAGTAATTGCACCAAGGATAACGCGTGTGTTGCTGATTATGAAAACGAGCTGACCGAATAGAGCTCAAGACGTAACTCGGCATGAAACTGCGGCCCGAAGCGAGGGCACTCTATAACCAGGCGATTTTACTAAAGAATCTCTGCCACAAAGGCGAAGAGTCCACAGCGTTGCACAGGGATTCAAATCGCGGCATGACCTTCGGCCGAGCCGGACCTAGTAACGTTACCGAACTGCGTTAAAATAATTGGCATAGCTACGACGTAAGGTGGGCGCCATAGGAACCAAATCGTCACGTTTCTTTGCCGGCTTATTCGTCGCTGTCCTTTTGTTAGCTGTCGTTGCGCTCGCAGTGCCTGCCAACGGCGGTTACACGGAAGCGGCGAATGGCAACCCTGCTTCTCCCACTCCGCAGGAGCAGGCTATGACGCGCGGGGACGCGTCGCGTTCGCGAGTGCTCGCCTCCGCAGGGCCCGAGCAAAAGCCGGAACGCTTGTTTTGGAAATCGAAGGAGTTATTCAGACTTCGAGGCGGTGATGCGGAGCTGAATTTGGGCGCTGCAGGGACGGTGAGATTAGATCTGCCTCCTATCTTTGACCTGACAATTCCGATCATCGCCAACGACATAATTTATTTCACTCTCAATATTCACCACGGCTACTTTTATGCTCTGAATGCATCGACGGGCGAACAGATCGTAATGCTGAGATTCGATCAAAATGGTTTGTCCGCTCCGGCCGCTCTTGGCACCACCGCTTTTTTTGGCACGCGCACGGGCAGGGTTTACGCTTACGACGTGCAGACAAAGAGCGTTAAGTGGTCCTATCAGGACGAACACGGTTCATTTGTTAGCGCGTCGCCGGCAATTGACGGTGGCGTCGTTTACTTTTGTGCTGAGGACATCGGCGCCTATGCTTTTATCGCAAAAACTGGTGCTGTCAAATGGACGTTCAGATCAAAAGACAACGTGTATGGACCCGCGATTGGCAGCGACAAAGTGATTTTATTAACCGCCAAGGGACTTCTGATAGCGCTTGATAAAGATTCGGGAACAAAAGCATGGGAAGCGAAAATCGACCGTGACACAATCACTCCGGCAGTTTATCAGCAACACATAATTCTCGTGCACGACCGCGGTGAAATTCAGTCGCGCAGTATCGCGGATGGATCGCTGCAATGGCGGTCAAAAAAATATGGTGGGGCAAGTGGCTCGGCGGCACTGATTGACGGCAAGGTTTTTTATGGCGGGCGGGAAGATAGTACCGTTGCGTTGGATGTTGAGACAGGGCTGGAAAAGTGGCGGTTCAAAACAAATCGTCCGTGCGGATCGCCGGTCATCGCCGCGCGGACACTATATGTCAGTTGTGAGGATCATAAGATTTATGCGCTCGATCTCGACACCGGCGCCGAAAAGTGGCACTACGACAACAAAAAAGGAACCGCGCCCACACCGACATTCGCTAATGGGATTATGTATGTGCTGGTTCCGGACGGGTACGTTTACGCGGTGAAATGACAAGAGGCCGACTTTGCACAAAAAGTACTATCGATATGGAAAGAGATCGGATGGATCACTGGGCGTCCGCGGGCCCTGCGGTTTCCGTTAATCCTTTTTTACCCATTTCCACAATGATAATGCGCTGGCGACGATTGCGATTGCCAACAGAGTGTACATAACGTAGTCGACTACCGGTGATTTCAGAAAAGTCAGGACTTGCTTGCCGAAATAAAGCGCAAGCAGTGCCTCGATCGTGAACCTCAGCAGTCTTCCGCCGAATACGCAACCGAACAGTTTGGCGCGCTTCGCCTGCAAAGCGCTGGCTGTCATTATCACCGGCGTAAATGGGAATGGCGGAGGCAAAAGCGTTGAGGTGAAGATCACCAGTCCCACGTGTTTGTCCAGTCGCTTCTTCAATTGCTTCACTCGTTTAGGCCGCACAAACCTTTCGAGACCTTTTTGCCCGGCCTTGCGCATAATCACATCGATAACCAGGACACCTACTAGTGAACCCAACGCCGAGAGCACGACGTAAAGAATCCAACTCAAATCCTTAGCCGAGCTCACCAACGCAATCAGCAGAAAGTCGTTTCCGAACGGCAGAACCAGAAATGACGAATCCAAAGCGCCCAGCAGGAAGAGGCCAAGTCCACCCAGTCGCTTGAAAAAATTGACGATCGCATATGCTGATGAAGACGCAAGCAATGAGAACAAAAAGGTGCGCACTGAAACTCCCGCCTGAAAAATAATGAGGAGCATTTCAACACAGACAGGTGAGCTAGTAAAAACAGGCGTGCGGAAGATTTGTCTAAAAGATGTTTCCAGTATGACCGCAAACCCACAGTTTGCGGCCCGCGGAGGGCGCCAGACATGGGCCAACCGTCTTGCGAGTTACGCTGAACTGCGTACAATTCGCCCATGACGAAGTACCTGGACATTGACAGATGGCCGCGCCGGCAACTATTCGAGTTTTTTCTTTCCTACGACAATCCGTACTTCAACGTTTGTTTGCATCTGGATGTGAGCGAGCTACTGGCGTGTCTGCATGATCGCAAGGGCGCCAGTATTTCCCTTGCTTATCATTATTTTGCTTTGCGCGCTGCAAACGATATTGAGCCTTTCCGCTATCGTTTGCGTGACGACAAGGTATTGATTCACGAGGTCGTCAACGGTGGCACCACCGTGCTGTTGCCGAACGAGAGTTTCACCTTCGCTTATTTTGATTACGACGTCGACTTTGACCGTTTTATGACGAGCGCGGAGCGCAAGATCAATGAAACTTTATCAGGCGCCGTTTTCGAACCTACGCCGCGCGACAATCTGATTTACTTCACAACCTTGCCCTGGGTTTCATTCACCAGTTTCGCGCACGCACGAAAGCGCGGGCGGGGCGATTCGGTCCCGCGAATTGCCTTTGGCAAGTTTTTGCGAGAGAACGGCCGCACGATGTTGCCAATTTCAGTCGAGGTCCATCATGCGTTGATGGATGGATTGCATGTTGGCCGATTTGTTAATCGATTGCAGGACGCGCTTGCGCATCCGGGAATCTATTTGAATAGTTCAGACAGTGTTTAGCCCGGAAAAAATCATTGACACTATCCATTGGCCTCACTAACATTAGCCGCCTTCGCACAGACATACCCGACAAGTTTGCTGGACCATATCAGGTCAGTATTTTCCTGCGACTTTCCAGACGAACCCTTGTAACAGCCATCGCAAACATTGCGGTAAAAACAGGAGAAAAAAATGAGTAACCCCCTGCTTCACTCCTTCGCTTCGATAGTGAAAGGATTGAGTCTGAGTTTGTTGTCCGTATGTGCGTTCGCAACCATTGCCCACGGACAGGCGCAAATTACCACGGGCACAATTCAAGGCACCGTCACAGACGTAAATGGGGCCACCGTGCCAGGCGCAACAGTCGATATTAAGAATACGGAAACGAATTTTTCCCGTACGCTTATTTCTGACGAAGACGGGCGGTTTACTGCGCTCGCTGTCCCGTCGGGCAAGTACACAGTTACGGTATCGAAACAGGGGTTTGGGACTTCGGTGGCTGAAAATCTGGAATTGACGGTGGGTCAAACATTGACGCTGCCGGTTTCAATGAATGTATCGGGCGTGCAAGAACGAGTCACCATTACTGCGCCCACGGTCGATGTGGTCAAGACTGAATCCAGTACGACGCTTAATGAGACTGCGGTATCGAACACTCCCATTCTCGGTCGCAAATTTGAAGATCTGCTCACACTGACTCCCGGCGTTAGCATTGTTCAGGGACCCGATGGAGATGAAATTACTTTCGCCGGCCAGCGAGGCGTTTTCAACAATGTCAGCTTTGACGGTGGAGATTACAACAACGGGTTCTTCGGCGAACAACTTGGGGGACAGCGGGCCGCCATCGACATTCCGCTCGATGCGGTGAAGGAATTTCAGGTCGTGGCGACCGGGGCCGCTGCCGAGTTCGGCCGCACCGCCGGCGGAATCATCAATGTGATTCCAAAATCAGGGACGAACAATACGCATGGCAGTGCTTTCTACTTTCAACGTCTGAAAGCGTTGACTGCAAAGACTGCCGTGGGTCAGTCGCTCGACGGTTTTCATCGCGAACAGTTCGGGGCGACCTTAGGTGGTCCGATCAAGACAGACAAAGCCTTTTACTTTTTGGCGTTTGAGGGAATTCGCGAAAATCTCAATCGTCCCAATTTGAGCGTACCGATCGGAACGCCATGCGCCGTCGCTTCACCCACCGTACTGGGTAACGAGGCAGCGATTAACGCGAGTCCTGATTGTCAAAGATTGGCCTTGATTAATTTCTTCCAGGCGTCCCGCGGGCAGCAGGAAGGCGCGCCGGTCAAGCATCAAGTTAACAACGATGCCGTGCTGTTCAAGACGGATTGGGACCTTACGCCTAATAATAAACTCGGCATTTCGTACAACTTTGACTACTCAAAGAACACCAATCAAACCTTCGACGTCGCCACCTATGGAACTTCAGCGAACGGTATTGAAGGGCCATCGAAGATTAACAACGTCAACGTAAACCTCTTCAGCACCATCTCTCCAACCAAGTTGAGTGAAGCCCACTTCTCGTACACACGTGAGTTGCGTCCGCGCTCGGCGATTGATTCGAACGTGCCTGCTGACACTGCGATGGGTTTCGGCACTACCTTTAGATTTGGACATCCGTTCTTTCTCAATCCCACGGTAGATGAACTGATTTGGCGCACCGACGCGAAAGAAAACTTTTCTATTGTTTCGGGCGATCACAATATCAAGTTCGGCGGTGAGTGGCTGCATACCCTGAACGATCAAGTTTTCCGCGGCTTTTTTCAGGGACGATACATCTTCGACAGCGTAACCGGGTTTCTGCGTTACGCATCGGCGCCGGCCGCAAATGGCTTTGGCCCAACCGCCGGCGAATGTTTCACCGCGGGTGGCGCCTTCACCGGTTGGGTCACAACGGGAGCTCCATTCAATCAGACGTGTCCGGCCGGCAGCAGCGTGGGTGGTCCCTTGTTGCTGTTCCTTCAGGGCGCAGGACGAACGGGGCCGGCGACGGATGCGGCTGGTGCTTCAAAGATCACGAACCAGGACTATTCGTTGTTTGCGCAGGATCGTTGGCAGCTTCGTCCGAACTTCTCATTGAGTTACGGCTTGCGTTGGGAGGCGCAGATTTTTCCTGACGTCATCGTGCCTCCGTCTCAGACGGCTTATGGAATCTTCCTGAACGATCCGCGCTTTCCTTCGGACGGCACGCTTCATAGTCCGAAAAAAGAATTTCAGCCGCGAGTTGGTTTTGCTTGGGACCTTTCGAAGCAAGGCAAGTCAGTTTTGCGCGCCAGCTATGGAATTTATTACGCGCGACAGAACATGTTGTCGCAAGTCGGGTCGATTACCACAAACGGCGTCCAGCAACAAACGATCTTCGTGAGTTCACAACTAATTTCATTTGGCGTACCGGCGCCAACGTGGCCCGGCTTGGTCACACCGGCGGCTGGATCGTGCAACACGATTAACAACTTCGGCGCGGCCGGACCGGTCAATCCGTTCCCCTGCTTCAGCGGCGTGCGCGTGTTTAGTCGCGATTACGCGAACCCGCGCATCTACACGACGAACGTCCAGTTTGAGCAGGAGATTGGTCATGAAGTGTCGCTGTATTTCGATTTCACGCATTCGAAAGGGGTCCACCTCACCCGTTTTCTAAACGTTAATCGCAAGTTGAATGCGGCTGGTTTCCCAATCTTTGGCGACTATCTCGGCGAAGTTATGGTGACCAGCGCAGTGGGCCAGTCGTTATACAACGGCTTTACTGTCGGTATGCGCAAACGTTTCAGCCACCATTTCCAGTTCGAATGGAATTACGTGCTGTCGAAAGACAAAGATGATGACTCAAACGAGCGCGATCCGTTTACCGACCGTTCGTTTGATATCAATAACCTGTCGTTCGATTACGCTTTGTCCGATCGCGACATCCGTCACAAGTTCAATTTCTTCATGCATTCGGAATTGCCGGGTGGTTTTGAATTTACGCCGCGGGTTCAAGCACGGTCCGCGCAACCCGCGATTCCTCCGGTACGCACGGCGACCAATCGCAACACACTGCGAAAGGACAACTCCTATTTTTCGTTCGATTGGCGGCTGGCTCGGCCTTTCAAATTTGGCGAGCGCTATCAGTTAGTCCCGACAATCGAAATGTTCAATACTTTCAACAACAACAACTTTGTCAATTCATTGGGCGGCGCCGGAAATCAAAATTCACTTACCGCGCCGAGTCTGTTCAATTTCGATGGTTTTCTGAGACTGGGTGTGGGAGACCCGCGCCAGGTGCAATTGGCGTTGCGCTTTTTGTTCTAGGCACTGGTTTGACCGGCGAGATAATCGCGGATCATTTGCGCACTCTCGAACGGTTTACGGTCCGTCGTATCAATTGAAATGTCAGCGGGAAGCGCAGGGAACTGAAAGGCCCCTGCGCTTTTTAACGTTCGATATTGTTCGAGCGAGCCCAACTTGCCGAATTTTTTACGCGATGGTGCTTCAATACGGCGTTCAATCTCTTCCGCGGCGCAAGTCAATTCCACGAAAACAACCCGCCCGTTGTTTTGCTTTACTACGTCAGTCGCTTTTTGAACGAAGTCAGTGTTAACCGTGCGCTCGGGATTGAATGTGAATATCAGCGAAACTTTGCTTCGAGCACATTCGGCGAATGCGGCTAACCAAATCTTTTCGCGGAGAGTAATAAACGGTTGCGTGCCGAATTCAAAAAGTGAACTAACAAGATCTACGGTGAGGTGGTTGTGAAACAGGCGCAGTCCAGTCAATTGCGCCAGTTTTTTTGCGACGGTCAGTTTACCGGCAGCGGCAGCTCCGTGAATAAATACTAATTGCATGATGATCAAAGCGACCGTTAGCGTCGCTACTTGCGGTCCAGAATTTCAAACTTTGTAACCGGGTGAAGTTCCCATCCGCTCGCCCGCCAATTTTCGACTCTTCGCGGTGACGTGTTTTCGGCTTCGCCGGCGTGCTGCCAATCGAACAACAGCCAACCTTCGAAACGCACGCGATGGCCTACCAGCTCCTGCCCGGGTCGCGCACTCAAATGAAAACGAGGTGTAATCTCGAGCACTATTTGCTTGGTTGGGGGCGCGTCGACCCGCTCCGCCAGCATGATATGAACATCGCGCGCGCAGTAACAGTTGGCGGCTTCCAATGGCCCTTCACTTACCGAGACCACATATCCTTCCAGCCGGGCCGCCTGTGATTGCGACCAGCGCCCGGTGTCCGAACCCGGCGCCAGTAAGCCGGCGAGAGTAGCGCGCTCGTCAAAATCTGCGGGCCCCGGTGTTGAAGTTCGATTCTTCAGCCGGTGTATCGCAAGGCGCGAGCGAGTTAAAGCGATGCCCGAGATTGGGCAAAAGTTCCGCAGAACAACAAACAAAATTGTCAGCAGCGCGCCACTCACCAGCACAACGCGCATTCCTCTTGTCATATTCACTACCAAAAAAAAATGAAATCTGGTGACCCTTTCGCAGCGGCGCCTGCGCGTTACCAATTGAGCGAAGAAATGTGCCCAAAAGAAAGACAGGAGTCGAAAATGTCTACAACAGTTCTGGCGACAAATCAATCCGCAGCTTCACAACCTGAACCTTTTACTGCAGCGCCATCAATGCCGCCCGAGGCAGCGTTAACACAACTGATCACGGGCGGCCTGGGCTCGCAAGCAGTCTACGTGGCGGCTCAGCTCGGCATCGCAGACTTGCTGGTTACCGGTCCACGATCTGCGGAGGATTTGGCAAAAGCGGCGTCAGTGGACGGCCCGTCACTTTATCGCGTGTTGCGCGCGCTGGCGTCGTTTGGTGTTTTTACCGAGCGACCAGACGGACTTTTTGAGTTGACGCCGACGGCCGAACTTCTGCGATCAGACTCGCCAAAATCGCTGCGGCACCTGGCAATTTTTATGGGTGAAGACTGGCACTGGCGCGTTTGGGGGCGAACGCTCTACAGCGTGCGCACGGGCAACGCGGCGTGGGCACAGGAACATGGTTGCGATGCGTTTCCTTTTCTTGCTGCGAACCCGGAAGCCGCGAAAATTTTTGATCAGGCAATGACGAGCCTTTCAAACCTCGCCATTAAAGCCGTGATTGAAGCTTACGATTTTTCCGGTTTCGAAACGCTGGTGGATGTGGCCGGCGGACAAGGACGGCTGTTGTCTGCCATTTTGCAGGCCAATCCGGGCGTAAAAGGAATTCTGTTTGATCAGCCGCACGTGATCCAAGGCGCCGGGCAAACTGATAACCTCAAAAATCTTGACGGCCGCTGTCAACTGGTTGCGGGAGACTTTTTCACGGGCGTGCCCGCAGGCGCCGACGCGTACATCATGAAACACATCATTCATGATTGGGATGACGAGCGCGCGCTCCGCATTTTGAAAAACATTCGCAGCGTCATGCGAGACGATGGTCGTGTATTACTGATTGAGAGTGTGATCACGCCCGGCAACACGCCGGACTTTGGCAAGTTGCTGGACATCGAAATGCTGGTTTCACCAGGTGGCAAAGAGCGTACGGCGACAGAGTATGCGGAGTTATTCGAGAAGGCGGGGCTGCGACTGACGCACATCGTAGCGACGAAGTCGCCTTACAGCGTCATCGAAGCCGTAAAAATACGTTAACTTCAGAGCGATTATCGGACGGCCGCAGCGGCGGGTTTTGTTGTTGCTTCCATCAATTGCTGGAAACGCGGATCGGAACGCAACCCATGAAGATTCGGATCGACGCGCGCGAATGTGAAGCCAACGGCGTGCTCCTGCTCGGCCTGTTCCAACCAAACCAGCGCTGTGTCGTTGTCTCCGAGTAAGCAATAAATCACTGCTATCTCGTAAGCGGTAACCCATTCTTCCTGCCGCCGGGCCAACAACTCTTCGAGTACCTGCCGTGCTTCCGCGGCATTTCCGGTTGCTGCCAGCACGTGCGCGCGCTTGGCTCGCGTGGTCGGGGTATCGCCGGCAAAAACTCTTTCCTGTTCAAACGCTGCCAGCGCTTCGGCGTGCATGCCTTTCCGTTCATACGACCAGCGCAAGACTGTGTGCGCCGCCACACCGCCTGGATCCAATTCCAGCGCTTTGCGGCAGGCTTCGATCGCTTCGTCAAATCTGCCTGCGAGGAACAAAACGTTCGCGACGCCACTGGCGATGATGGCCGACTGCGGCGAAATTTCGCGGGCGCGTTGCATCTCAGCAAGCGCTTCGACGTGCCGCCCCATCGCCGAGAGGCTGTACGCATACCAGCGATGCGACACTAGCGCACTTGGTTTCAACTCAATAGCTTTTTTGAATTCACGTTCGGCATCGATCCAATCGCGATCAAAGTGGAGCCGAACGAAACCAAGCGCGGCGTGGGCTTCAGCTAAATCCGGATCGGCAGCGACAGCATTCTCAGCCGCCTGACGAGCGCGCGGCCAGGCTTCCGGCGGCGCCGGCTCGACATACCAGTTGAGCAGGGAATAGCAATCCGCGAGCTCTGCATACGCAAGTCCGAATTTTGGATCCAGTTCAACTGCACGTTCGAGACGTGGAATCGCCTGCTTCAATCCTTCAGCGGTGCGACGCGTCGCATAGTAGCGGCCCGCAGCATACAGCTGACGCGCCTCTTCGTTCTCGCTCGGCAAAGTATCGGGGGCGGGGCTCATCGGCGAGGTGACGCGCGTTTCGGATTCGGCTTTCGCTTCGCCGTCATCGGTGGCTACCTGAGTGGACTCAGCCGCCAGCGACGTATCAGGTTTCACTGAAGCCAATCGATGGTCCAGCTTCTTTAGTAGAGTAATGAAACGCGGTTCGCCATGGACCAGATCGAGTTCGGGATCGACGGCCATCCAAACCAGCCAGCCGTCATTGACTTCGTAGGCCTGTTCGAGCAGATCGAGCGTTCGATCTCGCCTATTCAAATCACAATGAACCAGAGCAAGGTGGTAGGGCGAGATATAACGGTGCTGGGCCACCTGCGCCATCTCACTCAAGATACGTTCGGCGGCTTCCATCTCGCCGGCCATGGCGTGCGCAGAAGCAAGCCGGCCCAACGTATGCGATGCCTTACCCAACATTTCCACGGAGCGGTTGGCCCGCGCGATTGCTTCCGGATGCCGGCCTAATTTGCTCAGCATGAAACTCGAGCAATACAACAGCATCGCGTTCTTCGGTTCGTTCTTTAGAATTTCATCTGCAATCGAAAGCGCTTCGTCGTATCGCCGCGATTG
>DATENN010000176.1:0-6374 GCA_035275045.1 Pyrinomonadaceae bacterium | reverse complement strand
GTATCACGAACGAAGCGCGTTTTGGCTTCAATTTCACGCGCCGGGACGTTGCCACTCAACAAGCCATCAGGGACGTGTCGATTGGCATAACGCGCACAACTGCCGGCTCGTTTCCCGGCCTGCCCCTTATCGGCATCGCGTCGAATGCCGGAGGCGTTTCGTTCGGCACGGGCGCACTACAAGACATAAAGTACAGCGCCCCGATCACTACGTTCGCCGATACAGTGTCCATTACGCACGGACGGCACTTCATTCGCGCGGGTGGCGAAATTCATTATTACCAATCTAACTTCAACGCTCCTGTGCTGACGCGCGGGGTGATCAACTTCAACTCGTTCGCCGATTTTCTGCTTGGGCGAACATCTTTCGCGAGCCTCGCCAACGGCCTCACCGAACGCAACCTGCGAACGACGGACTACAACTTCTTCGCACAAGACGACTGGAAGGTTTCGTCACGGCTGACGCTTAACCTTGGATTGCGTTACGAATTGGATCTTCCGCCGTATGACACGGAGGGACGCATCTCAACCTTCGACCCGGCGCTTTATAGGCCGCCAACAAATTCCGTTGGCCCACCAAGCGGCGGCATCGTGCAGGCGGGCAATGTGACTTCGCGATACGATCTGCCGGAGGTGCCAAATGTCGGCAAGCGCATGCTGTACAGCAATGACTTGAATAATTTCGGGCCGCGGATCGGTTTTGCTTATTCGTTGTTTGATTCAGGCCGGCTCGTACTGCGCGGAGGTTACGGCATCTTCCATTCACGTTCGACCTTCGTCAGCGTCAATAACAGTCTCTTCTCACCGCCTTTCTACCTGCTAACGAGCAAGTTCGGGAGCGCGATCGAAAACCCTTTCGTTTCACCGCCGGCGCAAGATCAGTTTCCGATTCTCGTGCAGGGCTTTCCGCAATCCGGCTTCTCGTTTGATCGCAACATCCGGACGCCTTATGTCCAGCAGTACAACGTCAGCGCGCAATTTCTGTTAACGAAAGTAATGCTGTGGGAAATGGCCTACGTCGGCACGCGCGGACTGAACCTGTTGCGGCAAGTCGCCATCAACCAGGCTCGCCTCGCCAGCCCGCAACGTCCAATCATCAACGACGTAACGGGCGCGACTATAACCACGAACGCCCCCGGCAACGCGCAACTGCGCTCGCCGTTTCAAGGCATGTCGCCAAGCAATGGACAGGGTGGCTTCCTTCAGGACCAATCCACCGCCCAGGCCGTCTATCACTCGCTCCAAACGAGTCTGACAAGAAGACTGTCGGGCGGACTGCAACTGCTGGCTTCATACACGTTCGCCAAGTCAATTGATAACGCCTCAGGAGGCAGCGCGACCCAACTTAACGCGGGCGAGACCAGTGGCGTCTTAGGTGATCAACTGGACAATCGCGTGAATCGCGGCGTCTCAGACTTTGATCGCACGCACCGATTTGTCGTGAGTTTCTTATGGGATCTACCGCGCCCTGCTTTCGCTGGTCGCTTGAGTGTCGGACGCGCGCTCTTTTCGAATTGGCAATTAGCAGGCATCGTTATGGCGATGTCCGGAGCGCCGATCGATATTCTGGACAGCGGCGCGGGCACGTTTTATTACGGACCCGGTGGAGTCGCGCGACCTAACTGGGTACAGGGTGCAACGCGCAACACAGCAACCAGCAATATTCCCGCAGGCTACTTCTTCAATCCGTTTGCTTTCGCGCGCCCCACTGTACTGGCTGGTCAACTGATTCCAAGTTCAGATGGAACCACAACGGCGGGCGCGACCGGAACCGACTTCGGCAATGTCGGACGCAACGTCTTGCGCGGGCCAAAGCAGACAAACGTTGACTTCTCAATAATCAAACGCTTGCCGTTTAGCGAATCACAGAGCATCGAGTTTCGCGCGGAGTTCTTCAACCTGTTCAATCACGGCAACTTTGCCAATCCGATCGGCAACCTCAACGCGGTCACCTCATCCGGCGGCAGCATCGATCCAAGTACCGGTCGGATTATCAACCCAGGCGATTTCGGCCGCATCATCTCGACGAGCAACAACCCTCGCATCATTCAAATTGCGATAAAGCTCAATTTCTAAGAGCTGTTTGAAAAACTCTAAGAGGTGGGCCAGCAGACGAAGAGAAATTACACGTTCCAAAGAATCGCCACACTCAGCGGATTGACACGATCAGGGCGAGGCTTCAAATCTGTGTGCATGCACATCTTAGTTATAGGTCATAACAGAAAGAGTTTTGGTGTCGGTTGACTGCGTACCAAATCTTTTCGTTAGACATCGTCTTCGTGGTACGGCAACCATAGAAACCATTTAGTTTAACCCGGCCGCGAAACAAGAGAATGCCAAGAGCTATATATGAAAGGCCGCCGACAGCAGCAAAGAGAAGGGAAGCAGTTGTGACGTCGTTCATTGCGCCGTCAGGATTGCGAATGTCGCTAACGGAAACGCAGCAATCTGAATCCGATGCTTGGCAAATCTCATCGAATATGGTTAAAAATCTTCCGTGGACCATAGTCAGTTTAATATTGTAAGTCCGCGGTTCAAAGCGAATCCCTTTCCACTGCTTGCGAATCTCAGAGCTTCACAACCGGTCTACCGTACTGCCCTACATGATAAAACACCAGTTTGGTTACTCACACGTTATGAAGATGTCGCCACCCTGTTGAAAGACGAGCGCTTCGTTAAGGACAAACGTAAAGCGATGACAGCTGAGCAGCTTCGTAAGTTGCCGTGGGTCCCAGCAATGTTCCGGCCACTCGAACGGAACATGCTTGACCTCGATCCTCCCGATCACACGCGTTTGCGAACGTTGGTGCATAAGGCTTTTACACCAGGTCTCGTTGCGCGCATGCGTGATCGAGTCCAGGCTCTGGCTGACGAATTACTTATACAAGTAATGCATAAGGGTGAATGCGATCTAATCCGTGATTACGCGCTGCCGTTGCCGCTGGTAATAATCACGGAGATCCTTGGCGTGCCCACGCACGATCGCAATAAGTTTCATAAGTGGTCCAAGGCGGTTGTTTCGCTAAGTTCTCCGAGTCCAACCTTGCGCGTAATTCCGAACGTCTGGATGTTTCTCAGATATTTGCGACAATTCTTCGAAACGCGCCGGCGAGATCCGCAGAACGATCTGACCACCGCGCTAATTACCGCGGAAGAAGCTGGGGATAAATTGAGCAGAGACGAGCTCCTTGCAATGGTCTTTCTTCTGCTTATTGCCGGACATGAAACGACAGTCAACCTGATTGGGAACGGAATGCTCAGCCTCTTTGAACACCCCGAGGCCATGGACCGGCTGCGCCACGATCCCGTAATGATCAAATCGGCGGTTGAGGAACTGCTTCGTTACACCTCGCCTGTTTTCATGTCGTCAGAACGTTATGCTCGAGAGCCTGTGACGATTCACGGCGTCACCATCCCGCGCGGAGAGATGACCCTCGGTGTAATCGGATCCGCCAATCGTGATGAAACGGTCTTTCACAAGCCGGATGAGTTAGACATCACTCGAGAGCCAAATAGACATCTCTCGTTTGGGCAGGGAATTCACTTTTGTCTGGGAGCACCTCTCGCTCGTCTAGAAGCGGAGATTGCAATCAACACGCTGTTGCGTCGGACTTCCGGTTTACGTTTGCGTGTTGCACCTGAGTCTTTGCGGTGGCGTCCAAGCATGTTTTTGCGCGGACTTGAGTCTTTGCCAATCTCGTTTAGCGCGATAGGAAATTGATCCACTCCGACCTAAGAAGTAGGCGAGGAGCAGGTGCATTCGAATTGTGCACAACGTTCGTCGCTGGAATCAATAACCTGGCGGTCCGACCGGATGTAATTTAAGCGCTGAACGGCAAGGGAATTAGGGCTCCTTCCCCTGCTCAGGTTACTCGAGAGGGTGGAACTCTCTTTTATGTTAAGCCAAAACTACCACCAGCTAGAACGGCGTCGCCCATTTAGGTGGAGATCCTCCACAACTATCAAAGCAGAGCTTGGCGTTACCCGTCGTAACTACACTTTCAAATATTCAGTGCTGTAAAGAGTCGCCGTTAAATTGACTACTCTCCTCATTCTGTATAGAGTCAGCACTCAATCATCATAAGTGCTGAACCTTGCAGTCTGCCATTGTAGTGATCGGTAAACGCGGGTGGAACATTGCCCGCCAGACATGATCTGAAAATGTTTCCTGCGTGTGCCGCCAGTGACGCTACTGATTTTCTGTCAGACTCACCGCCAAAGTCGTAATCGCCCGCTCCGCGAAGAAACTGATCTGGTTTCCATTCACGGTAACGTTCAAGGTCGTTGTCTTGGCCGCAGAAAGCGGGGTTTCAAGCGCTGTTATTCCAGATGCCTGCCACTGCTGTCCGGCCGGAGCCTGCGGCAACGTTAGCGTCAACTGCTGGCCCTGGAGAGTCGGCTGGTACACGCGAATAATAATTTGACCCAACGCTGGTCCGGTCACAGTTCCCTGTTTCACCGCAGTAACATAAGCATTCGACACTGAAAGACTGGCCATCGAGAAGCTTGTCGGGAGCGATCCTGCTGCAGAGCCGCCCGCCACAGAGGCTTGTAACGGTGTGCTGTAACAGAGCGATTCATGCTGCGGGATAGCGCTCGTTGGATCACTCAGACCTGCGGGCACGCGTAATGCGTACTCGAGAGTGTGCGAGTCAGGATCGCCTGCTGCCTGATTGGGATCTTTGTCGTTGACGGGATTACGAAGCAAGCAACCAATCAGCGAGTTGTTGTCTCCAGTAATGGCCCAGGCTGGTAGATGCGCATGGTAGAGCGCGCCAAGTATTTTTCCGGCAGACGAGGGCACAACGAAATCATGTGTGGCGGAGAAGATTGGCGGCACCCACCCTTTATACGTGTTAATAACCGGCTGAGAGGGTTTTGTATCCCAATGATATGACGTTCCATGAGTCATATTGTCGATGTCCCTGGCAGTAGATAATGGAAACATCACAAAGGCTGAATAAAGCTCAGGAGCTGCGCTGGTTGCCTTCATTCTTAGAAAGGGTTCGTCCACGACGATGAGATATTCGCGGGTGAACTGCTGATTTTGCCCGTTAACGACATAGTTGCCTTCTACTACTACTCTGGCTCGCACTGGTCCGCTCTCCACCACCTCAACTGAAGTACCTGTAAACGATGCCGGCACAGTGTCGAGGGTGGCGCCAAATTCGGTGGCGAACTTGTACATGTAACCCCCCGCACTGTTAGCACTCTCATCGAGATAAATCGCCTGATTTGCCGGACCTTGCAACACCGGTGAAGTCGAACCGCCAACTTTTTCGTCGAACGATGCCAGTCCCCAACCATCCTCTTCTTTAGCCACTGCGGAGAAAAACACGTTCGACATCGAAACCTTTTTTTCGTCGACGCTTCTGAGCGCAGCAGCCTGAGGATTGTAAGTCGGCGGCTTCACGGACGTATCGGATGTCAGGTAGTAAGTGTTGTAGCCGAGCGCCGGCACAATGGAAGTTTCGTCAGTAGGAATGCAGAAGAGCCACTTACCGTCGCTTGCAATCTGCACTGGACCAAGGAGTCCACTGCCGTTGCCAAACGCGACCGGCGTGAACCCTGACACTGGCTCCATCTCTACCAATCCACCACGAGCAAAGCCGAGCTGATTGAAAACTGTGACTGCAATCTGGTCTGTGACGGCTGAGACTTTTATCTGCGCGGCGATGTTCTGTTGCAACGGCGTCAGAGCACTGTTACCCATGACGATCGCATTAGCGAGCAGCGGCAACTGCTCGCCGTAATAAACGGAGTTTGCAGCCGTGCCGGTAATGTAATCGTGGTGTGTGCTCGGCGTCAGGTTTAGCCAGCCTGCCGCAATCCAGTCCTGCAAGCCGTCTACGCCAGACACAGATAGAAAATTCGCGATCACGGAATAGAGTTCTGCGCCAAGAAGCTTGCGAGTCGCTTGGTGATGCTGAATCTTTATCTCGGGACGACTGCCGTATACGCCGGTCCAGTACGGTGCCGGCACAAACGGGAAAGTCGTTGACATATCAGGGTGCGAGGAGCGTGTGAGCAGATTCTTCGGATAGAAGCTTACGAGTTGGATGTAGTGATCGAAAGTGGCGGCCACTGCATAGATGCCCGTGGAAGACAGGTTGGCTGCGTTCCAATCGCAGGCGTATTGGACCAGTGCTTGTACCGGTAAAGAAAAATCGACGCCCACAGGAACGAAAATATATGGAGTTGGTGCGGCGCCATTGTTAGTGTTGTAATAATTTTGAATATCCGCCGACGATGAAATGGAGGCTCCCTGGAAATATCCTGCCTGCATAAAGTGAGCGAGCGTAGTCGAGCCGTCAGAGGCCTGCCAGATAAAATCGGTTCCCAGGTTTTTCTGGTTGGAGTCACCGAAAACCAGGA
>DATENN010000175.1:0-4693 GCA_035275045.1 Pyrinomonadaceae bacterium | reverse complement strand
TTTGCAGGTTTTGCTTTCCTGCTAAAGATAAAAAACCGGCAGATTCAGTCGCTGCAATTACAACAATGATTTCTTGAATGGAGTCACACTGCTCGAACACTCGCAGCGTGTGAAAAATGATTGGCGTGCCTGCCAGTTCGAGAAACTGTTTCGGTCGCTTGCCCGCTAGCCGCGTTCCCTGTCCGGCCGCGGCAATGATTGCGACATTCATAAGAAAGTGACAAGTGACGGGTGACAAGTGATAAGAAGGACCGTCGCACTCCTGTCACTCGTCACTTGTCACTTGTCACCGGCTAAGATTCCGTTATTGGCTCGCTGTCGGTGATACGTACCGGAGAGGCGCCTGACCGCGTATCGCGGGAGGGTTGACGCCGGACCGAACCATTGACGCGGTGCTCGCCGCTGAGACCGTTTTCGGGTTCTTCCCAAAGCCTGCCGAAAATCATTTTGCCGGCAGTCGTCTGCAGCACGCTCGTCACCGCGATGTCGGCGTTCTTGCCAATCAAGCGCCGCGCATTGTCGACTACGACCATGGTTCCGTCATCAAGATAGGCAACACCCTGGTTGTATTCCTTGCCTTCTTTCAAAATGAAGACGCGCATTGCTTCGCCGGGCAGGACCACAGGCTTCAACGCGTTTGCCAGCTCATTTATGTTGAGCACGCTAACGCCGCGCAGTTGCGAAACTTTATTGAGATTGAAGTCGTTGGTGACGATCACTGCGTCGAGTTGCTTACCTAACTCAATCAATTTCAAATCTACTTCCCGCACCGCAGGAAAATCTGTTTCGACAATTTGAATGTCGAGCGAGCTGTTGTTCTGCAACCGGTTCAACATGTCGAGGCCGCGGCGGCCGCGCTGACGTTTTGACGAATCAGGCGAGTCGGCGACTTGTTGCAGCTCGCGCAAAATGAATTGCGGAATGATCAACGTGCCGGTCAGGAACCCGGTTTCAGCAACATCCGCGATGCGACCATCGATAATTACGGAAGTGTCGAGAATCTTCAGATCACGGCGCGATGCTTTGTCAGTGAGAATTCCACCCAGCGCCGACAGCTCGAGATAATCGCCCTTGGCTCCGCCGACCATCAGTCCGACATAGCCCATGAAGAAGACGAGGCCGAGCGTCAGAAATGTTCGCAGCTCATGAGGCATTGATTCCTGTCTCATGATTAGCGAACCAATCAAATAGGCGCCGACAATTCCCAGGATCGAACCAACGGCGGCGCCGATCAGTGTCTTCAGCGAAGCTTTCCGGATTCTTAATTCGAAGAGGATTATGCAGACCGCGACGAGCGCACCTACACCTGCGGATATCCACGGATCACCGCCGACAGGCTTTAGCACATATCCAGCAGCGATCAGAAAAACCGTAAATATAAAACGGATAATGACGACATCCGCGTGCATAATGGCGGAATCTTAGCACGGCCTCGGAAAAACCGTCAGCAAAAACGCTAGTGGCACAGACTTTGGTCTGAAGTGGCACAGACTTTAGTCTGTGTTCTCCTGTTAATAGCAGACGCAGAAGTCGCATTGGGCTGACAGACCGAATCTAACTCGGTGCTGCGCAATACACCGACTAAAGTCTGTGCCACATAACCCTACCGGTTGTCCGGATATTGAATCCGAACACTAAAGCTGCCGCTGTTGTCGTTATAGTTATCGTCATTCACCAGCAGGAACAGCCGGCCGTCAGCAGACGCCGTAAACGTCAATTGACTGCCAACGAAGAACGCCTGCGTCTGTTGACCATTTGGCTGAAGAATGTAGCCAATCAGCGCGCCAACTCCGGCTGTCGGAACTGGACGAGTTCCAAACAAAGTGGTCGCGCCGGGGCGTTGACCGTCCGGCGACACCACGCCGACGCGCCGGCCCGCAGTGATATTGCCGGTCGCAGAAATCACGACCTGATCGCCGGTGCGCAACTGAATGCCGGTATCCACCCCGCGCGATTCAGTACCTTGCACATCAATCGTGCTCTCTGACATACGGTTCCGCCGCCCGCCATCGCGATTGCGATTCGGATCGTAACCCGGTTCCCGCGAGCGCACCGGCGCGTTAGCAGTGTCGCCCTCGCCGGGCAAATAAAACGGATCGTAAGTATCGTTGGTATTTCGATCGTCAGCTGTGCGGGCCATCGCCGTCAGATCAATCTCTTTTCGAATGCGCACACTGAATGCGCCACGAGCGTCCGTGTACGAACCGCGGTTCGCGGTGAGATAGAGACGCCCGTCGCGATCGGCAGTGAAATCTCTGCCGGCGCCAATTTCCAAAATCGGCGAATTGTAATCGTTACCGACCACGCCGATCAGCGCTCCCTCAGCAAAGCGCGGCAAAGGTGCATAAGGATCGTTACTACTAAGCCCGGCCGGAGTGATGCGCGAACGGCCGGCGTAAATCGTTCCGCTCGCGTCGATCCGAATTCGCTCGCCGCGCCGCACGTCCACGCCGCTATCGATCCAGTTTGGACCAAGCGCAACATCGAGAGTGCGCGTTTGGTAACGGGCCTCATCGAGTGAACGGCCATCGATCTCGATTCGATCGATCTCACGCGGTCGCAGAAAGATCACTTCGCCTTCGCGCACTGTGCGCGTGGTTTGCGAGTAGCCCGGTTGTGTGCCGCTGACTGTCCGATTGCCGACGGGCAAAGTCGCAGGCGCAGTAAGCTGGATCGCAAAACGTCCATTGATAAAACCAAGCACGTTGCCTCGGATCGAAGTGCCGCTGCGCAGATAAATAGTATCGGCGGCGGCGAACGACGCTGCTGCAAACGTCAACAGCAAAGCAAAGATAAGTTTTCTCATAGTCGTCTCCTCCTTAATCGACAAATGATATGTCCGGTAACGCCAACCTGGTTGCGACGTAGTTGTAGCGCAAACTCCAATTTGCGAACGATACGCAACCTCAAAATTGCGATCACTGTAGGAGAGCTTTTGCTGATTGAAATTCCAGTCGGGCTGATTCGAAAGATACAACGAACAAAAGAAACCGGGCAAGGAATGTGGCACAGACTTCAGTCTGTGTGCCTGCGTCGTCAACTTCATCACGGCGATGAGTGCGTTGGCACTACACGGACTAAAAGTCTGTGCCACTGAGTTACGGTCGTGGTGCCGGTGGCTTTACGGTCAGCGCCGGAATATTTTGATCGCGCACCAGTTGATTGAAAGCCGGCACATCGGTCTGCATGATTTGCGCGAGAGTCGCCAACTGCGAATCAATCTGCACCACCAGTTCGTCATAAACGGCATACGACTGATCCGTGGGCGCGGTGTCAGCGCTCGAAACCACACCCGCCAGCGCTGCCAGTTTGTTATTCAAACGAATTGGATAATTCAACGGGTCCTGACTACTCTGGTTCTTCGTTTGATATAGCGCTTCTTCAACACTCGTCAACTTTTGTTTCAGTGCTGTAGCCGAATCGTTGATCGCCTTAAAGCCCGGCTGCCCCGCGACACGCTTCAGCAAATCATCAACTTGTTTGCGCACATCGCGAATCTGAACGATGCCGTTATGCGTTTCCGTCAGCTTGTCGCGGATACGCAGACTAAATTCCAGCTGTTTAGCGTAGTCCGCCGGCGTAGTCGTAAGACGCGGATCGGGTTTTACGACGAAGCTTTCGGTAAAAGTTTTTCCCTCAGCTGTTAGTCGCACCTGATATGTGCCCGGCGCCACTCTTGGACCACGCAGATCGCCGGCCCACAAAATTATTCCCGGAAAGCGCGTGGCGTCCGCGTATCGCAAGTCCCAGACGAAGCGATTCATGCCGATGTCGGTGGTAACTCGCGGCGCGCGTCCGCCGCCGAAGAATTCCGATTCTTCGCCCGAAGGAGCTTGAGGTTCTTCCGGTGGCGTCTGCACCTGTGCAGTGCCTGGCGCCGGCGATGCTCCCGGCCTTGCATTCGCAGTTGGACCAGGCGCCGGAGTTTTTGGCGCGCGCGCGGTAAACTTCTGTATCGACTTTCCGGTAGAGTCAAGAAACTCGAGCACTACATCGCTCGACGGTTTCGACTTCAGCGAATAATAGATGACAGCGCCGTTCGGTGGATTCTTTCCTACCGTCGCGGTCGGCGATATTTGAAAGCCACCGCCTCCCTGCATGCGATAAACATCTTCAGGTCGAAACAGCCGCGTCTGCGCGGCCGCGTTAAAACCACCTGCATCCATCATCTGGTGCAACAACGGCAGGTCGTCAAAAATCCAAAAAGATCTTCCCTGCGTCGCCGCCACCAAATCCTTTTCACGTTTGTGGACCGCGAGATCAGTAATGGGAACGATCGGCAAGTTGAATTGCATCGGTTGCCAGTTCGCGCCATCGTCAAACGAAACATACAGACCAGTCTCAGTCCCTGCGTACAGCAACCCTCGCTTGTTGGGATCTTCGCGAATGACGCGCGTGAATGTCGTCTCGGGAATACCGTTGGTGATCTTTTTCCAGCTCTTTCCGTAGTCGTTTGTCTTGTAGAGAAACGGTCGATTATCGTCAAACTTATACATGGTCGCCGCGACATAAGCCGTTGCCGGATCGTTTGGCGAAGCTTCAATCGAATTGATCTGAATCCATTCCGGCATAATCGACTTTGGCGGCGTCACATTGTCCCAGCTCTTCCCGGCATTGCGCGTCAACTGCACCAGACCATCATCGGAACCCGTCCAGATCGTGCCGCGCTGCAACGGCGACTCCATCACCGTGA
>DATENN010000174.1:0-6491 GCA_035275045.1 Pyrinomonadaceae bacterium | reverse complement strand
TTTATCGTTAGCAATATAGCCCTTTGCCTTTAGCGCTTCTAACTTCGACCCTGCCCGTGGATAGTTACGGTCGCAATCTATCTCAGCCCAGGAGTGCGCAGATGAAATACTCTCGATTCGAACAGCTGCCTGTCTGGCAAGATGCCATTGACCTGGCGGTTCGCGTTTTTACTTTAACGAAGCGGCCAGCGTTTAAGCATTACAGAAGCATCCGGGATCAGATCGAGCGAGCCTCCACGTCAATCTCGAACAATATTGCCGAAGGATTTGAACGGGGCACGCCGCAAGAAATTTTGCCTTTTCTCTACCTTTCGCGTGGCTCGTCTGGCGAAACACGATCAGTGTTGTGTCTTTGCGAGCGTCTGCCAGACTTTATCAATCTCAGATCTGAGATCTCAGATCTCAAATCAAAGGCCGAAAGCATTTCGGCAACTAAGGCGATGGGCAGATACACTGCAAAATTCCGACATTCGCGGTCAGAGATATTTGACAAACAAAACGAGAAATTCGACTAAGAAAGCGCGCGAACGAGAAGAGTTTCTCAGCGAGCTCGAAGAAATCCGCAACCGTAAGACGTAGAGAAGCCGTGGCAGCCCAGATCACGCCAAGGACATCCGCCATCGCCAGTCGCCAATCCTAGTACGCCCACTTGTTCGCTTGAATCAACACATCCGCGATCCGCTGCCGCGCGCTGATCGTGTTCACCGGCGTCAACTTGGTAAAGCGGCGCAGCGCCGCCAGCAACGTGCGCAACTCGTCACCTTCAGCCATGCCCGCCAGCGTGTTCTTTGCTCGCGCTTCGATGCGTTCGACCGCGTCGTTGCAAAATACGCGCGTCATGTCGATGTATCGCTCTGCCGCCGCTTCCCCTTTTGCCGCCGCCAGTTTTTGCGCGCGCAGTATTGCGGACTCCATCGCATACGTATCCATGATCACGTCGGCGATCCCCAACAAAATTTCCTGCTGCTCGCCGAGCGCCATCATGTACTTTTGGGCAGCCGTGCCAAGCGTCATCAAAGCCACCTTCTTAGCGTTCGTCACCAGTTTCCGTTCGGCCGCAAGCAGCCCTTCATCGTCGTCAAAACCAGCCATCGGCGGTGAAAGAATCTCGTCCATCAAACCCTGCGCTGCTGGTAATAGAGCCAAACTACCGCTCATCGCATTCTTCATCAGCCGCCCGGGAATCAGCATGCGGTTGATTTCGTTAGTGCCCTCGAAGATGCGGTTGATGCGCGAGTCGCGGTAAGCGCGTTCCGCCGGATAGTGCGCCGAATAACCATAGCCACCGTAAATCTGGACCATCTCGTCCGCGACATAATCGCAGAACTCGGAAAGCGCAACCTTAATGATCGAGCATTCCGCGGCATACTCTTCAATCGCGCGCAGCTTCGCGTCCGTGTCCTTTTGATCGACAGCGCCAATACCGGCTTCGATCATTCCCAGTGTGCGATAAATCATCGACTCGCCGACCCAGGTTCGAATCGCCATCTCACCAAGTTTGGATTTGATCGCGCCGAAGGAAGAAATCGGTTTGTTGAATTGCTGCCGCTCGTTGGCGTAACGCACGGACTCATGGACCATCAGCTTCATGCCGCCGATGCACATTGCCCCAAGTTTGAACCGGCCAATATTCAGAATGTTAAAAGCGATCTTATGACCCTTGCCGACTTCACCAAGCAAGTTTTCAACCGGCGCCTTGGCATTAGTGAGCACCAGCGGCGTAGTGCTCGAACCCTTAATTCCCATTTTGTGCTCTTCGGCGCCCGGCGTTACTCCGTCTTGTCGTCCCTCGACAATGAACGCTGAAAATTTATCGCCATCCAGTTTGGCGAATACAATGAAGATGTCTGCAAAACCACCATTCGTAATGAACATCTTCTCGCCGTTGAGGATGTAATGGGTGCCGTCTTCACTCAGCCGCGCGGTCGCTTTTGCAGCCATGGCGTCCGAGCCCGAGCCCGCTTCGGTCAGCGCGTAAGCAGTTATCATTTCGCCTGACGCAATTTTCGGCAGGTACTTTTGCTTGGCCACATCGGTCCCGAAATAAATGATCGGCAGCAGTCCGATGCCGCTCTCGGCGCCCAGCGTCGTCGCGAACGAAGCACACCTTCCGATGTTTTCACCAACCAGAGCGCCGCTCGTTTGATCAAGGCCGAGCCCGCCGTACTCTTCCGGAATATTCGCGCCAATTAATCCCAAATCAGCCGCTTTTTTCACCAGATCGCGCGCTAGCTCCCAGTTGTGATGTTCGAGTTCATCAATCCGCGGGATCACTTCGTTGTCAATAAATTGCCGCGTGGTGTCGGCAATCATGTTGTGCTCTTCAGTGAAATCTTCCGGCGTAAAGATTTCTTCGGGCGTTCTTTCTTCAATCAAGAACGCGCCACCTTTGACGATCTGTTTTTGTTCAATCACGGCTGACATATTGCTGTCCTTTCGTTCAGGGGTGAATCAATTCGCTTCGAGCTGTTGGATAATTTGCGGCGGCATCGCGCGGCGAAGTTCAGGATACTTCTCTGCAATGCGGATCAAATCCAATTCATCCTTCTTGCCTTTGCTGAGTCTGGGCGAGTCGCCGCTCCAAGCCCATATTTTGCCGCGGACGACATTTTCAAGAGATGCCACGGGAACTTTCTGGCCCAGAACGTCATAGCGGCTCGTGTTGTTTAAGAAGTCCTGATAACGCGGGTCGGTGCTGAACTGAATGCGAAGATCGCTGCCTGCCATCGTCGCGTTGAGAGAATGCGCAAACACTTCAAGCGAAAAATCCGCGCCTTCCAGTTCGTTTCTGATCGCCGGTAGATCCGAAGAAATGACAACGATGTCGGCATCGAGTGTGTACACCGGCTCAACATAACAATTGACTGCCAGCCCGCCGATCAGACACCAACCGCTACGCCGATTGAGAATACGAACGACCGTTGCGAAGTCCGTGCTGCCACTGCCAGTTACTGCTTCGAATATTTCCGACTCGGTCATTGGTCTATCAGCTCAACCTCCGATCCCCTTCTTTGTAAGTCAGGGCGGCAGCCCGTCTGCAATGGCGAAATGAGATCTAACCTGTCACTCGGTATCTAACTTATCCTTTCAAAAATTCCAGCGGCGCCCATGCCACCGCCGACGCACATTGTCACCATGCCGTAACGACCGTTGCGACGTTCAAGCTCGCGCAATATACTCGCGGTTAACTTTGCCCCAGTACACCCGAGCGGATGGCCCAGGGCGATCGCGCCGCCATTGACATTCACTTTGTCAGGATCCAAACCCAGTGTCTTGATGACGGCCAACGATTGAGCGGCGAAAGCTTCGTTGAGCTCGATCACATCGATCTGATCCAATGTCAACCCCGCCAACTTTAATACTTTGGGGATTGCGAAGACCGGTCCAATGCCCATTTCTTCCGGAGGACAACCGGCAGTGGCATACGCGACGAAGCGAGCCAGCGGTTTTGCGCCCAGCGCTTTGGCCCGATCCGCCGACATGACCACCGCTGCGGCGGCGCCATCCGACATCTGCGATGCGTTGCCCGCAGTGATCGTGCCTTTAATACTGAACGCCGGTTTTAATTTCGCTAATCCTTCGAGCGAGGAATCGCGGCGAACGCCTTCGTCGCGATCGAAAACGATTTCGCGAGTTTGCTTGCGACCCTTTTCGTCCAATTGTTCGAACGTTACGTTCAGTGGCACGGTCTCGTCTTTGAATTTCTCAGAATCCAGTGCCGCCGCCGCGCGCTGGTGCGAGCGGAGAGCGAACTCATCCTGCTCTTCCCGGCTGACGTTGTATTTGGCGGCAACGTTTTCAGTTGCCAAGCCCATATTCAAATAAAAGTCGGGATAATGTTCTACCAAATAAGGGTTCGGTCGGATGGTATGGCCGCCCATGGGAATCATCGACATCGTTTCCAGGCCGCCGGCGATGATCGTTTCAGCGCTGCCCGTGCGGATGCGGTCGGCGGCCATCGCAATTGATTGCAACCCGGAAGAGCAAAAACGATTGATCGTCATCGCGCTGGTTTCGACTGGAAGCCCGGCGCGAATGGCGACCGCGCGCGCGACATTCATGCCCTGTTCGGCTTCGGGCATGGCGCATCCCATAATCACGTCTTCGATTTCCGAAGATTCGAGGCCGGGCACGCGTGCCAGCGCTTCCTTCAACACTGCCGCGCCCATCTCGTCGGGACGAGTGTTGCGCAGCGTGCCTTTCGGCGCTTTGCCAACTGCGGTTCTGACTGCGGAAACGATCAACGCATCTCTCATAACTTCCTCTGCGGCTGTGCCGCCTCCTTCAGCGGGTTTGCCGCCTTCCGTGCGGAAAGGCTATGCCTTTCCGGCCAGCTCTTAACTTTGTCTTGAGGCTACGCCTCGAATCGAATCTTTGCGAGGGCGCAGCCTCGCTGAACCTGAATGTTCCGGCCGAAAGGCACCGCCTTTCCGCACAGCGAGCGGCAGAGCGCATTAATTCCTTAGCGGCTTGCCCGTTTTCAGCATCGCCGCCAAACGCTCCTGAGTTTTTCTTGTTCCGGCCAACGATAAAAATGCTTCACGCTCGAGGTCCAATAAGTACTGCTCGGAAACGCGTGTCTCGTGATTCAGATCACCGCCGGTCAAAATCCGCGCGAGCTTTTCACCAATCAAAGCATCGTGATCGGAAATATAACCACCGCGTTTCATTTGATGAATGCCAAGTTTCAGCGTCGCAAGCGCGGAATTACCGAGCGCAAGAATGTCAGTTCGCGGTTGCGGTTCAACATAACCGCTCGCGGCCAACCCCAGCACTTCTTTCTTCGCGTCGGCAATCAGCCGATCGCTATTCATGGAGAGTGAATCGTCTGCGGAAAGAAAACCGAGCGTGCGGCCTTCTTCAGCGGAAGTCGCAACCTTCGCCAGCGCAATGGTCTCGAACGCTCGCTTGACGAACGGAAATGGATCGGCATCGTCGTTGTTTTTTGGCAACGCATCCGACGCACGGACCAACATTTCCTTGGTGCCGCCGCCCGCGGGAATAATTCCGACGCCGACCTCGACCAGGCCGATGTACGTTTCCGCTGCCGCGCGCGCGCGATCCGCATGCAATACCATCTCGCAACCGCCGCCAAAGACCATGCCGAATGGCGCAACCACGACCGGCTTGGGCGAATAGCGCAGACTCATCGTCGACATTTGGAACGCGCGCGCCATCATGTCGAGCTCGTCCCAATTTTCTTCCTGCGCTTCCATTAACATCAACATGATGTTGGCGCCCACGCAGAAATTCGCACCCTGGTTTCCCACCACCAGGCCAACACAATTCTTGTCGACTTCGGCCAGCGCGAATTTCAACATCTGCAGCGTGTCGCCGCCGATCGCATTCATTTTTGAGTGGAACTCGAGACACGCAACACCATCACCGATATCGATTAGCGACGCGCCAGCGTTTTTCTTAATTACACCGGTGCGATCTTTGACGGATTTAAGAACAATGACGCCGGGCTGGTCAGGCAGCGCCACGTACTGTCCTGAAGCAAAATCAAAATAGAACTGTTGCCCGTCACGCTTGGTGTAAAAAGAAGTCACGCCCGCAGCCAGCATTTTTTGTACGTTTGCGGGAATCGCGTCGCCATCTTCCTTCATGCGCGCGACAGACTTTTCGACGCCGATGGCGTCCCACGTCTCAAACACGCCAAGTTCCCAATTAAATCCCCAGCGCATGGCGCGGTCGACTTCAACCACGGTAGCGGCAATTTCCGGAATGTGATTCGCGGCGTAACGCAAGGTGCGCGACATCGTCTTCCATAAAAATGAACCAACGCGATCCTTGCTCCAGACGAGCGCTTTAATCCTTTGCGGCAGATCATCAATGTTGCGCGCCATATCGAGCGCCGGTAATTTCACTTTCTGTGCCGGGCGATATTCGAGTGTCGCATGATCCAGCGTCCAAATTTCCTGTTTGCCGCCTTCGCCTTTTTGACGACGGTAAAAACCGCCTTTCGTCTTATTGCCCAGAATTCCGCGCCCGATCATTTGCGTCAGGAATTCCGGCGCTATGAATACATCTCGCGCTTCGTCTTCCGGTAAGGCCTCGTAAAGGTTCCTGACTACGTGGCCAAAAACATCGAGACCCACGAGATCAAAAGTCCGGAAAGTTGCCGTCTTGGGACGACCGACTGCCTGACCGGTTATCTTGTCGACTTCCTCGATCGAGTAGCCTTCTTCCAGCATCGTCTTGATCGTAACCATTGCGCCGAACGTGCCGATGCGATTCGCAATGAAGTTCGGACGATCGTTCGCGACCACCACGCCTTTTCCCAATCGTTGGTCGAGAAAGCCAAACATGAAGCAGGAAACTTCGGGCTTGGTCCATTCGGTCCGAATGATCTCAACCAGATGCATGTACCGTGGTGGGTTGAAAAAGTGTGTGCCGAGGAAATGCGCGCGGAAATCTTCCGAGCGTCCCTCAGCTAGTTGACGAATGGGAATGCCACTGGTGTTCGAAGCAACGATCGAACCGGAGCG
>DATENN010000173.1:0-6273 GCA_035275045.1 Pyrinomonadaceae bacterium | reverse complement strand
ATTTAAAAGTAGGAATCTGTGGCGAACATGGAGGCGATCCGAGCTCCATCGCCTTCTGCAACGAGATTGGGTTGAACTATGTGAGTTGTTCGCCGTTCAGAGTACCGGTCGCGCGACTTGCGGCCGCACAAGCGGCACTGGCCGCCAAAGAAACAAAAGCGGCTGCTGTTAATACAGACCGTTAAGATTTCCTTGTACTGCATAATTTTCCCTGCGCCACGTCACATTTTCGCTCTTGCAGCTCGAAGAGTAATATGGGGAGGTTGCTGCGGTTAACAGGTCGCTGCCTCGGAGCAAACACTGTAAGGTTTTCCGTCTTATATTCCCGGCCTCGAAAGGCAGGGCTAAATTCGTCCCGTCGGTTCGCGACGGATCATTCGGTCAAAGGAGTTAGTGATGAAATACTTTTTGATTTTCGCAATGGTGATCGCTACTGCGATTATAGCCAAACCATTTGTCACGACTGGCGAGGTCCCGGCGGCCGGAACCGCGGCGCCGACTTTCAAATTAACTACGAACGAGGGCAATCAGGCGAGCCTGTCCGATTACAAAGGCAAATGGGTGGTGCTTTATTTTTATCCGAAGGATTTCACCAGCGGTTGCACGCTCGAGGCGCACAACTTCCAACGTGACCTGGCGAAATACGAAGCCATGCATGTAGTGATTTTGGGCGTAAGTGTGGACACGGCCGAATCGCACAAGAGCTTCTGTGCAAAGGAAGGGCTGAACTTTGAGCTGCTGTCAGATGCGGACGCCAAAGTTTCCGAGCAATATGGTTCGATCATGGAATACAACGGCATGAAACTATCGGCGCGCAACACCTTCATCATCGATCCAACTGGGAAAATTGCGAAGGTGTTTGTGAAAGTGAGTCCGGCGGGTCACAGTGATGAGGTTTTAGCCGCGTTGGCTGAACTGCAAAAATCGTAACCCGACAACGCGTGCCCAACAGTAGTATGCCTCTGCGGAAATTCAACTCGCAGAGGCATTTACTTGTTTAGACGTTATATCTCGTCACAGCGTGGATGACTCGCCGACGCCGCCCACTCTCTTAATCTTTCTCGTATATCGTCACGCGCTACACGGAACGCGTTGAGCTGCGCCTGCTCGCCGCCCCACATAACTACCGGATCAGGAATGCTCCAATGAATGCGTTTGGTTTTTGCGGGGAAGGCGGGGCAAACCTCGTTAGCGTGATCGCAAACCGTGATGACGTAATCAATATCCTGTTCTGCAAACTCGTCGACCGATTTTGAGCGGTGCTTCGAAATGTCGACGCCAATCTCGCGCATCGCTTCAATAGCGAACGGACGAACATAGCTCGGATATATTCCCGCGCTCATAACTTCAAATCGATCGCCGGCGTCGTGACGCAATAATCCTTCCGCCATCTGACTGCGCGCGGCGTTGCCCGTGCAAACGATTAAAACTTTTGGTTTAGACATGTAGCGCAAACTTTAGTTTGCGATTTCCTGTTTGTAAAAGCCTACGCAAACAAAAGTTTGCGCTACAAAGTCGCGTTACAGGTTTGCCCCATAATCGCCTTATGGTATTTTGTCGCTTTCCAACCACGTCAGAATCTAAGTCAATTCAGTTCTTGTGCAAAGTGTAAACGCGCGTTAATCACGCACCGGCTTTCGGTCGGTGACACTTGTGTCTTAGAAACTTTAAACGTCTCCAAGAGGTGCTATGAAAAATGTTTCCCGGCTCGTGTTATTTCTCGCTTTCGTCATAATTGGTATTCCTGCATTCGCTCAGGACAAAAGCCCGAACAAGCTTGACGAAACTTTCTTAAAGAACCTGCAGTTTCGCGCTATTGGCCCCGCGATAATGGGCGGGCGCATCGACGACATAGCAGTGGTTGAAAGCAATCCGAGCATTTACTACGTCGGCGCCGCGACCGGTGGTGTGTGGAAGACGGTTAATAACGGGACGACGTTCGAACCGATTTTTGATACTCAGTCAAACACCTCAATCGGCGACATCGCGATTGCGCCATCCGATCCAAACATCATCTGGGTGGGCACCGGCGAGGCCAACAACCGCCAGAGTTCGTCATGGGGAGACGGCATCTATCGTTCGTTAGATGGCGGCAAGACCTGGGCAAATATGGGATTGCGTGACAGCAAACACATTGCGCGAATTGTGATCGACTCACGCGATCCCAACATCGTCTACGTTGCCGCTTTAGGACATTTGTGGGGACCCAATAAGGAACGCGGCGTCTATAAAACGATCGACGGTGGTAAGACATGGTCGAACGTGCTTTTTATAAACGAAGACACCGGAATCACTGACATCGCCATTGATCCGCAGAGTCCGATGACTATTTACGCCGCCGCTTATCAACGGCGACGCACGCCCTGGGGATTCAATGGTGGCGGACCAGGCAGCGCGATCTACCGGACCATCGATGGCGGCGCGAACTGGACCAAGCTCACGAAAGGTTTGCCTGAGGGAAACACCGGAAGGATTGGGCTCGATATTTATCGCGGTAACCCGAACACTGTTTACGTAATTATCGAGAATGCAAAGGGCGGTGTCTTTCGTTCCGACGATCGAGGCGACAACTGGCGCAAAATGAGCGATTTGGATTCGCGGCCAATGTACTACAGCCAAATCCGGATCGATCCAAACAACGATCAGCGCCTCTGGCAGTTGGCCGCCAACATGTACAACTCGGAAGATGGCGGCAAGACATGGATTTCGAATTTGGTGCAGCGAATCCACGGAGATTTTCACGCGCTCTGGATCGATCCCGCGAACTCGAATCACGTGCTCAGCGGATCCGACGGCGGGTTGCACGCGTCGTATGATCGTGGCCGCACCTGGGACTTCATCAACACGATTCCCCTGGGCCAGTTTTACGAAGTTTCACTCGACAATCAGAAACCGTTTTGGATTTATGGCGGGCTTCAGGATAACGGCAGCTGGTCGGGCCCAAGCGGCACACTTAACCAGGAAGGGATCACCAACGACGACTGGTTTCGCACTGGTGGCGGTGACGGTTTTTATTCGGTAGTCGATCCAACCGACCCGTCCATCGTTTATGTTGAATCGCAAAACGGATCAATGTCGCGCCTGGAATTGAAGACGGGAGAACGTAAGTCGATCAAACCCGAGTCGCGGCCGGGCGAAAAGCGGTATCGCTTTGATTGGAACTCGCCGATCGTAATTTCGCCTTTTAACAACCGAACGATTTACTTCGCCGGCAATCGAGTCTTCAAGTCGACTGATCGCGGAAACACGTGGACGTGGAGTGACGACTTAACGAAAGATCAGGACCGCGAAAAATTGCCGATCATGGGCGCATTGCCGAACAAGGACATGCTTTCGCGGCATGACGGGCAAGAGACGTTCGGCCAGATCGTCACTTTCGCCGAATCTCCAATCAAGGAAGGTTTGCTTTATGCGGGAACGGACGATGGAAATCTGCAAGTTTCACGCGACGGCAGCCGCACCTGGAAAAATATAATCGCCAACGTTCCCGGTGTCCCGAAAAACACTTACGTTAGTCGGGTAGTCCCGTCCCGTTACGCTGCAGGCACGGTTTATTTGACGCTGGATGGCCATCGCAGTGACGACTACTCCACCTATGTTTTTGTTTCAACGGATTACGGCGAATCCTGGAAGGCTATCAAGTCAAATCTTCCAACCGGGCTGACTGCGCGAGTCATTCGCGAACATCCACGCAACCAAAATCTGCTCTTTCTGGGAACTGAGTTCGGCGCCTACATCTCGTTTGATCGCGGCGCGCGCTGGACGCGACTCGCCGGAAACCTGCCGATGGTGCGAGTTGACGATATTCAGATTCATCCGCGCGACAACGCGCTGGTACTCGCGACGCACGGCAGATCGATTTGGGTGCTCGACGATCTAAGCCCGCTGGAGCATGCCGCCGACAGTGTGCTCGCTTCTGGTATTCATCTTTTCGATGTTGCGCCGGCGACTCACTTTCGACTGTACGGCAGAAAAGGCAACGTGGGCCATAAGTGGTACTCGGCCCCGAACCCGCCCTACGGCGCTGTGATCAACTATTATCTGAAAGATAAGCCCAAAGACGATGTGAAAATCACAATCGTGAATGCGGCGGGTACTGTCGTTCGTGATCTAAAAGGACCAAAAGAGGCGGGACTAAGTCGCGTGGTTTGGGATCTGCGATTGAATTCTCCGGCGCCGCCGCCGGAAGGCGCGGCGGGCGAGCCGGGAGCAGGCGGATTTTTTGGCCAATCGCGTGGGCCGCGCGTGCCGCCGGGAACCTATACGATCAAGTTAGCGACAGGTGATAAGACAGCGACCGACACGGTGGTCGTCCAGGAAGATCCGCGCATTCAGATTGTCGAAGCTGATCGCGGCAAACTGAATGAAGCGATTACCCGGGTCTACGCGCTGCAAAAATCAGCAGCGTCTGCGCGAAACACGATGCGTAGTTTGAACGCTCAGATCACGGCGCTGCAGGCCTCCTTGAAAGACACGCCTGAGGTGCAAAAATCAACGACGGACGCGATCCAAAAATTGTCCGAACAGCTACAGCAGATCCAAAAGAAGTTAGTCGCTGCGCCTGATACCGGCGGCGCGGGTCCGGCCCTGCCGGACGAACCGCGCCCGTTAATAACGCAGATTAATGGTGTCGCAGGCAGCCTTGATAGTTATACCGGTGCGCCCACTGCGGACGAGATGGTCCGAATTGATGATCTGGCAAAGCAGTTAGCTGACCTGATTGCAGAGCTGAACAAGTTCATCGATACAGACGTGGCGAACTTAAATAAGCAATTGCGTGAGGGTGGCTTGCAATTCCTGAATCCGGGTAAGCGGCTCGAGCCACCGCCGCCGCAGTAGCAAAAAGAGTTGCAGATTTATAGATTCAAGATCCGTTTGCCGGCAGGGCAATCACAGAAGCGATCCTTTCGAGGCGCGCTGGGCTGCTCTGGCGTTTAATTTTGAACTTGAAACTCTGAACTTGGGAATTTAGAAGGTGGTGCACCCGGCATGATTCGAACATGCGACCCCCTGATTCGTAGTCAGGTACTCTATCCAACTGAGCTACGGGTGCCCTTTTTTCGTCAATAGTAAATCGTAAATGGTGAATAGTAAAACGACAAAAGTCTCAGCGCTTACTTCGCAAAATAACCGGGTTTCGTGCGCGCAATCAGCTCCGGCTGATTTATCTCCACTTTAATTTCGTGCCATTTCCCGTCGCGTGCGCGCTCCGTGCGCGGCTGATACCCGAGTGTGTAAAGCGTACGCAGATTCGCAGCAACCTCCGGGTATAGTCGCGCCATCTGGTCCAACCGCTGAATCTCAGTTATCCGTCCGCCAGTTCTGTCCGCCAGGTTTTGTAGACGTGAACGCGCCGCTGAATAGATTGCAGTGATTACCGGATCCGGGATCGGCAAGCGCTTGGGATCGCCGGACGGCAACGCCAGCGGATAAATCGCGACCCCTTGACGATCGGCGGCAGTCAAAACAGCATTCAGCGCGGGACTCGCCTTTGGATCGATAGCGGCAATGGCTTGTTCGTCGGTTTGAGCTCGCGCCGCAGAAGCTCGATCTGCGTTTCGCATCGAAGTATCCAACCCGTCTGTCAGAACGACGATTGCTTTTCGTCGCCTGCCCTCTTTGTCCAACTCTGAAAGGGCGTGCGCCAGCGCGTCATAGAAATGCGTTTCGCCTGCGCCATCCATCAGCTTCTGAATCGCATATCCGGATTTGTTGCGGTCGGTGGTAAAGCCCGAAAGATTTTTTACCTTCGCGTTGAACTGAATAACCGCAACCCGATCTTCGGGCCCGAGCGCATCCAGAAAGCGCAACGCGGCTTGCTTCAACTGCGAACGAAAATTAACCGTCGAACCCGACGCATCCAGCAACAGCACCAGGCTGAAGGGAGCGTCGGTGGGTTCAAAATTGACGATCGACTGCTTAACGCCGTCTTCGTAAACCGTAAAGTCGTTTCGCGAAAGAGAAGTCACCGCATGGCCGCGCGCGTCGACGACACCGATATTGAGTTGCACCAGAGACACATCAGTGCGCACTACGTCATCGGGTTGTTGAGCGAACGTTGAACCGCTGCACCAGCACACGACGCCGAAAAGTAATGACAGGAGAACCAGCTTTGAATCAGAAAATCTCAAGGTAATTAGCCGCCTATTAAATAAGCGAAGAGTATGCCCGCGAAAGTTACACTTTTGCAATTGCTCTATTGACGGTGGGAAACGAATTGTTCGGACGCGACCAGGCGAGCTTGCGTTGCCCGACGCGCCAGGCTCAATGATA
>DATENN010000172.1:0-4738 GCA_035275045.1 Pyrinomonadaceae bacterium | reverse complement strand
ACTTGTTTGCCACTCAAAGTGACGTGCTTGCCGTTACTTTCCATCGTTAGCTGTTGGAGATAAGCCGGGAATCGTTTCAGGTATTGCTCGTAGGGAAGGACGGCAACGGTTTGCGCGTCGAAAAAGTCCGTATACCAGACGGTGAGTAACCCAAGAATAACCGGCAGGTTTTGGGCGAACGGCGTGGTGCGAAAGTGCTCATCCATTTGATGAAAGCCGTCGAGCATGCTGCGGAAATTGTCCGGTCCGATTGCCACCATGGTGGACAACCCAATGGCGGAATCCATCGAGTAACGTCCACCGACCCAATCCCAGAAGCCGAACATGTTGGCGGTATCAATGCCAAAAGCAGAAACCTTCTCGGCGTTTGTGGAAACAGCGACGAAATGTCTGGCGACGGCAGCTTTGTCACCGCCTAACGCCTTTAACAGCCAGTCTCGCGCAGTTTGCGCGTTAGTTATTGTTTCCAGCGTGGTGAAAGTTTTGGACGAAACGATGAACAGGGTCTCGGCTGGATCGAGATCGCGGGTAGCTTCCACGAAGTCGGTGCCGTCGATGTTGGAGACGAAGCGAAAGGTCAGGCTGCGATCCGCATAGTGCTTTAGAGCTTCGTAGGCCATTACCGGCCCAAGGTCAGAACCCCCGATACCTATATTAATTATGTTCCGAATTCGTTTACCGGTGTGCCCGACCCATTGACCGCTGCGGATCCGGTTACTAAAAGCGGCCATCTTATCGAGCACCTCGTGGACTGCCGGCACAACGTTCTTGCCGTCGACCATGATGCTTGCATTCTTCGGCGCCCGTAATGCGACGTGCAGCACAGCGCGCTTTTCGGTGGTGTTGATTTTCTCGCCGCGAAACATGGCGTCGATCCTTCCACGCAAGTCGCACTCCTTGGCCAGTTGCTGGAGGAGCTTCAGCGTTGTTTCAGTGACTCGATTCTTGGAATAATCCAGAAACAGCCCCGCACCTTCTGCAGTCAGTTTTTCGCCGCGCGCAGAATCGTTAGCGAATAGCTCGCGCAAGTGCAGTTTGCGGATCTCCTTGCTATGTTCGGCAAGCGCTTTCCAGGCCGGCAACCGCTTCAATGATGTTCTCTTCATGATTTATCGATGATTCATTGGTTCGAGCGACCGCCAGGCACGACCATCGCGCGCGAGTAGCTCGTCGGCCGCGGCCGGACCGTCACTACCAGCGGTATAGTTTGGAAAAGATGGCGGATTATTTGCCCAAAGATCCAGGATCGGCTGAACAACTGCCCAGCCCGCCTCAATGTTGTCCGCGCGCTGGAACAACGTCGCATCACCGATCATGCAATCGTAGATGAGCGTCTCGTAGCCGGTGTTCGGCGCGGTCTGGAAATAGTCCTCATAGGCAAAGTCCATGGTGACGTTGCTCAGCTTCACAATCGGGCCGGGACGCTTGGCCGCAAACTCCAGCCCGATACCTTCACACGGCTGGATGCGTACGATCATCCAATTTGGATGCATTCGCTTAACGTCAGTGCCTCGGAAAATAGTAAATGGTGCCTGGTGAAAACGGATTGCTATCTCCGTTACCCGCCGCTTCAAGTATTTGCCGGTACGCAAATAGAATGGGACACCGGCCCAACGCCAGTTATCTATCTGCAACTTGCAGGCGATATAAGTCTCGGTTTTCGAATCCGGAGCTACGTCTGGCTCCTGGCGATACGCCCGGACGGCCTTGCCCAGGACGGTGCCGGCATCGTATTGGCCGCGCACTGCGTTCTTGAGCGCGTGCGCAGGATCAAGTGGACGCACGGCTTCAATCACTTCCGCCTTTTTCGCCCGGACCGCTTCAGCCTCGAAAGAAATCGGCGGCTCCATCGCCGTCATTGCCAGTAGTTGAAATACGTGATTGGGGACCATGTCGCGCAATGCGCCGGTTTTTTCGTAGAATTTGCCGCGTCCCTCCACCCCGACAGTCTCGGCCGCGGTAATCTGAACGTGATCAATATGTTCCCGGTTCCACATCGGCTCGAACAGACCGTTGGCGAAGCGGAGCGCCATAATGTTCTGCACGGTTTCTTTGCCTAGAAAATGATCGATCCGATAAATCTGATGCTCTTGCAGGTGTTTCAGAATTTCGGCGTTCAGCGCCTTGGCCGAATTCAAGTCATGGCCAAAAGGCTTTTCGATCACGACGCGGCGCCATTGTCCGTCTCGTTCCTTGACCAGACCTGCCGCTGCGAGACCTGCTACCGCCACACTGAAGAAGCGATCTGCAATCGCGAGATAGAAGAGGCGGTTGCCCGCGGTTCCTGCTGTTTTGTCGAGCTCGGTGAGATGCGCGTCCAGCCGGCGATACATTTCGGCATCTGTTAGGTCGCCTTGCACATAGCTCATGCGATCGGTGAGCCATTGCCAGGCCTTCTGGTCAATATGGTCCACTGCGAATTCGGCATCGCTCCCGACGAATCCCTGCATTGTCTCGGTTAAACCCTTTCGCCATTCTTCCGTTGTCTTGGAGGCGAGATCGACGCCGACGATTCGGAATTCGTTAGGCAGCCGTCCTGCACCTACCAGGTTATAGAGCGCTGGGACGATCAGGCGCTTCGTTAGGTCCCCTGCGGCGCCGAAGATGACCATGACACACGGTGGCGCGAGCGGCGCGCCATCCGGCGCCGTCGATGGCGAATCTTCATCCCGTGTTCCCTTGCTGCCGCGGTCGACTCGAGAATCGTCCGTGACTACGTTTAAGTCAGTCGTCTTCATTCGATTTCTAGTTTTAGTGCACTGGAGGAGGACGTTGCGTTGAGCAATTTGAGTTCATCGACGCTTCCTTTTACGAATCATCGAGGTCTCGAGGCGAGACCTCTCCCTATGACTTATCGGGAACGTTGAAAGCTCTATTGTGTTCATAACGCTATTTGATCGCGACGCAAGCGCTGGTGAAGCCTAACGAAGCAACGGGCAGCGCGAATCGCGCGTCGTAAGAGTCAGCAGGTGGCCGCGGCGATCATCACGGACGGCGCTGGCGCAAGGGCCAGGCGCAACTTCCGAACTGCGAGTCCGGAAAATGTTTCTGGTCCACCGTGCTGCCATTCGCCAACGAGCTTGCGCTCGCGACGGGACGAGTCGGTGTCGCCACGTTCGCCGATGGACGAACTCGCCGTGGCGTGACGACCGAACTGAACTGACGGTCTCATGTGACGCTCAATTGCTTCAATCGTTCTGCTCATCTTGTTACCTCCAATGAGTTGAATTTTTTCATGGAAACATCATCCGGCCGGACCCGCATGATTGGGAAAGACTATGTTTCTTATCTCAGCATGCCCGACAGGCATACTGCATCCCGGATTGAAACTCAGAATTTTCGATCAGCGATTTGCCTCTGAGTTGGGAACGGACGTGTTTTTCAGAGCCTTTTCGATTCGAGGATCGGGAATCAACCACAAGAGCGCGGCGAACACATATAGCGCAACGGAAATCCAGGAGCTCGCAAACGCGAGCGGGATCGCGGCGAGGTAGAGCGCGACCGAGAGTTTGCCTTTCCAATCTTTGCCGACAGCCCGTGCGATAAGCGATTCACGGCCTTCTTTGGCGATGATGGCGAGCAGGAGAATTTCATAAGCGATAGCTGCCATCAGTATAACGAAGCCGTAAATGGCTGTCGGAATCGCAGCCGCGTGATTTTCACCCATCCACGCTGTCGTGAATGGGAGAAGCGACAGCCAAAAGAGGAGATGAAGGTTGGCCCAGAGAATTCCGCCGCTTACCTGCTCCGTTACCTGGAACAAGTGATGGTGATTGTTCCAATAGATGCCGACGTAAATGAAACTTAGAACGTAGCTGAACAGTACCGGCAAGACCGGTTTCAACGAGGAAAGTTCAACTTCATGCGGCACCTTCAATTCCAGCACCATGATTGTGATGATGATGGCAAGGACGCCGTCGCTGAACGCTTCGAGTCGGGTTGTTTTCATCCTGCTTCGCGCTGACGCGCTTCGCAGGACTGATGATTCGTTGCGCGAAGCAGGATGCCCTCCGAAGCTTCAGCGAAGGAGGGCCAGTGCATTACGTGTACCTTATTGAGAGTCTTTCTGCACAAGGCGAACGCTACGTGGGAATGACCACAGATCTCAAACAGCGTCTCCGAGAACACAATCAAGGGAAATCTTCTCATAGCAGAAAGTTCAGCCCGTGGAAGCTAATCACTTACGTCGCATTCAGTGATCGAGCGAAAGCAGAAGCTTTTGAGCGTTATCTCAAATCCGGTTCAGGTATGCATTCGCTAGAAAGCGCCTTTGGTAACTGCTAGTTCGCTCTTTCATAACACACTCAATCATCTATCTCGTTCTTGTCCCAAAAACACCCGCACCTGTCGACGCTTGGTCAGAAACGCCAGTGTCCATTGCAGCATAACGAAGAACCGGTTCGCGAACCCGATCAGAAAATAAATGTGCACGACCGCCCAGACAACCCACGCCGGAAATCCTGTGAAGCGGAGCATGCGGAGGTCGGCCACCGCGTACATACGCCCGGCGATAGCGAGATCGCCTTTGTCCCAATACCAGAAGGGCCCCGGCGGCGGCTGCCCCGCCACGCGTCGTCGAATCAGGGATGCCACGTACCTTCCTTCCTGAATCGCAGGCTGCGCGACGCCGGGCATGACCATCTCCTTCTTGGACTTAATCCCGAACAAATTTCGCGAAGGCGCAACGACCTGCGCCGTGTCACCAATTGCAAAAATCTCAGGATGGTCCGGCACGGAC
>DATENN010000171.1:0-8083 GCA_035275045.1 Pyrinomonadaceae bacterium | reverse complement strand
AATCCATCGGCGAACCCTTGGGCCATGTTGGTTCAATGGCGCCGGAAAAAGTTTGTTCCGCAGTGGCTACCAGATCATAACCACCACAAAAGCCTTTGCCGTTTCCTGACAAGGCGATCACATGGATCGCCGGGTCGAGGTTCGCTCTTTCAACGCAGGCCGCGAGTTCGGCGGGCATCTCGAAGGTAATACCGTTGCCGCGATCCGGCCGGTTGAGAGTGATGCGGGCGACGGCGCCGGTTACGTCGTAGGTAAGCGTAGTTAGTTTGTCCATGTTTACAATTCCGGGTCTCTTGGAACACCCGCAGGCCCTCGATACGAACTGCCCTCTAAGATTGCGAAAATCCTGGCAGCAACATTCGAGTCATGCTGTCACAGTTTTTTATTCGTTGCGCGCTCATCCAGCTTTCAGAAGCCACCACCAGTGGCGCACCTTGTTTATTTCGAAGTATTTCGCCCAGGCGACGTCGCGCCGCGGATGCGTAAAGCAGCATGTTGCCTCGTTCGAAGCCATCTTCGGCCTTTGAAAGAAAGGCAGCCGCGTTATCCGCTTCGCCTCGTTGGTGCGCCACTGTTCCCCTGATTGCGGCTGCAAACGGCTGGCCCCACGGCATTTGTTCCCGCTCGATCTTGTTGGCCAGCGCTAGCGCTGCATCCTGCCGGCTGCGATCTCCATGCAATGCGGCTGTGGCTAACAAGGCCCGCGCGCGTAAATAAAAGACTTCAATTCGAAGCACCTGGTTACGCAGCAGCATAGAATTTTCGAGCCCCGGCCACTGTCCCACGATATGTTTCCAAGCCACATCCGCGTCCCCGGTGTACAGCTCGATCTGGACCAACGCGAGCATTGAACTGTAGTGCTGTAAGTGAAACCCTTCCTGCGGCCACGCCTTCATGGCTTCGATTACTTCGCCTCGAGCTTGATCGGGGTTGTCGGCTGCGAGCCAGATAGTGTTCATGCGCGTCCGCAGATCCGTAGCCGCAAAGACATTTCCCTGTTCCAGGGCGGCGGAAAGCAGCGCCGGTACGCGTCGCGAAACTTCACCGAGCTCGCCGAGATATAACAATGCGCTCAACATGAATCGTTGCGCGACTGACAATTCCCACGTAACGCCGGTGCAACGATCGCGCAATACTTCCGCAGCCTGCTCGCAGAGTTCGGCCGCCTTTTTCCAATCTCCGCCCAGATAGGCCACAACGCCGCTGGCCCAGATCGATAAACCTATCGCGTGTGGGTTATTCACCTTTTGAGATAAAGCTTCAGCGCGGCCTGCGACTTGGGCAGCTCGCTCTAATGCTTTACCGCCGCGCGAAGCCGATTGCGCCGCTTCGAAAGACATCGCACGAGCAATGCGATAGGGCTCGCCGGCTTTCAGCGACAAGAGTAGTTGACGGCATTGGAAATCTGCACCGCGAATTAGATCAACAGCGCCGAGGCCTGCGGCGACAGCCCAGCAGGTATCAATGCGAACCAGATCCGCTTCGGGAATTTGACTGGCATCACGCTCCGTAAAATTCAGTCCGCGCAATTTGATTTGCACTCGCTTGAGTAATAGAGAAAACAAAGCCCGTCTTGGCCCAGCCGGCAGAGTGAAACCGACGGCCGCCAGCACCGAACGAATTTGTTCGAGGCCCTCCTTGATGTGACCGCCCATCAATAACTGCTGCGCAGCTCGCCTGCGGAATTCCAGACTGCGTGAAGCAGAACTTAAGTTTGCGACTTCAAGATAAGCCTCCGCCGCTTCAGCAGGCCGTCCGGCATTCGCTAGTGCCTCGGCAAGACCTCGTTTTAGTTCTGCCAGTTCGGCGCCCTGCGCCGGCGCCAGTTCAAGCGCGCGCCGATAGAAAACAGCGGCGCGATCAAAAGCCAAAGCGGTGGCGGCTTTGCGCGCGGCGACAGCGGCATGCGTGGCTGCGCGCACCCGTTCCCCCGCGCCAAGGTAATGCTCAAACAAGGCCTCCGGATCGTCGATGCCGCGGACTTCGATTGCCTGGGCCAATCGCTTGTGTATCTGCGTCACCTTTTTGGCTGACAACTGTGACGCGAGGGTGTCGCGGATGCGATCGTGATACAGCTCAAGCGTGTGACCATTGCCGGCACGAATAAACTGTGCGGCGCGCAGCGACCCGATTAATTGCAAGGGATCGCCAGAAAGTTCAGCCGCCTGGTAAACGACTTCGGGATTGATGGGCCGGCCAGCCACTGCCAACGCCTCGAGGAAGGGCCGCGCATCTCTCGGCAGGTGTGCAACGCGAGCGTCCAGCATCATCGCCAAGGTAATTCCGCTGGTGGCTGTTTGTTCGCTGGTCAAAGCATATCGTGCCAACTGTTCCAGCAAGAACGGGTTCCCGCGCGATTCGCCGAGCATCGCGTCGGCAAAAGGCGCAAGCGTCGCCGCTGCCGGACCGAGGAGGTGGGCCAACATTTCGTAGGATTCAGATCGTGAAAGAGCGCCGACGTAGACCTCGCGGCAGTTCTCGGTTCCGGCTTTTTCTAAAAGCGCTTTTAGAAACGGCTTCGCTTCAATATCTTCCGTGCGAAAACTGGAAAGCAATAAGAGCGCGGGAGCGTCCGGCGGCCGCAGCAAGTCCTCGAGCAAGGTGGTGCTGTCCGCGTCCGACCACTGCAGGTCATCGATGTAAAGCACGAGCGGTTGCCGGTCAGAAATTCGTCCCAGCAATTCGCGCAACGCGGCGAACGCTTTCCGGCGCAAGGTAAATGGATCCGGAATTTCCCGCTCGTGCTGCGGTGCATTAAAGACTGCATCGACTTGCAGCATTACCGGAAAAAGTCGGGCGAGGGGTAATACTTCGCGCGGCATCAATGCTTCGGCTTTTGCTTCCGGAAGAGACAACAGGTACTTAGTCAAGCTGTCAACGACGCCATCCAGTGCTTTATAAGGAACGGACTCGCGTTCGTAACAGCGGCCTTCGAGAATTACAACGTCGGTTTCGTTAGCTTTTAATTGGCTAAGAAAGTGGCGCGCGAGAGCAGTCTTGCCCATGCCGGATCCGCCGTGCAGGTAAACGGTCACCGTGTGTTCCCCACGAATGAAACCAAACGCATCGGCGAGTTGGCGCAGTTGTCGATCACGCCCAACAAAAGTCTCGAGTGAACTCTGCGTTTGTGGAGATGCAACGATCGGCTGGCGTAGTGGGCCAGTTTTGCCGTAACCGAGGATGCGCAGCACTTCGCGTCCAGCCGGTCGATCAGCAGGCTTCCGGCGCAACAGGCGCACGCAAAGATCGTTTAGATCCGGCGGCGTCTCGCTAACTAACTGGATGGGAGTAGGAGGATCGAAGTTTTGTTTATTCATCATCACTTCGAAAAATTTTCCTGAGAAAGGCAAGCGTCCGGTCAAGGCCTGGTACAACATGACACCAACGCTGTACCAATCACTGGCGCGCGAAATCGGCAACTGCGCACCCTGTTCGGGCGACATGTAATCAGGCGTGCCCGCCAACGTCACACTGTCGTGAAGGTCGCGACCTTCAACTTCAGCGACAAGTCCAAAATCAAGAATCACAACGCGCCCTTCGTTGGTTACCAGAACGTTTGAAGGCTTGATGTCGCGGTGCAATTTTCCGGTTTCGTGCAGGCCGTGCAGACCTTCTGCTAGTTGTCGCAACGCGGCGCGCAAACGACCGACATCCAACTTCGCTTTTGATAGCGCAGTCTCCAACAAGGTTTGGCGAGTGCTGTCTATTGAATCAGAAGTCCGAATCGAATCGAGTTGGCGCGTTTCAGCTTCGTAGTCGGCCAATAATTCCGGCGGCGAGCTTTGCGTAGCCTTGATTAGAGTTGGTGTTTTCGAAAACTGGGTGCGTTTTGATTGGTAGCCGGGACGCACGTATTCAAGAAAATTTACGCCGGTCACAAGTTCCATGGTAAAGAACCAATGTGGCCCATCAACTACGAATTCATAAAGCGTCGCCAGGTTCGGATGAGAAACGTCAGCGAGCGAGCGAAACTCGTTCTTAAAGCGTGAGATGTGCGAAGCCTCGGCGCGCGTCAACGTTTTGAGCGCAACCAACCGATCCGTTTCTCGATCGTGGGCCTCGTAGACGACGCCCATGCCACCGGAGCCAAGGCGGCGGCGGATGCGAAAACGTTCTGTACCAAGAAAGTCGTGAGAACTTTGGCTCATTTAAGGGACACCCGTCGCGGAAGCGCAACGGCGTGACAAGATTCGTAATTGGCGCTAAGAGAACGCCCATCGTATTCGATCTCGTCGTTTGGGGGAATGGCGGGTAATATACTCCGCGACATTTTCAACCCTGGAGCTACCCCATCATGGATTGGCGCGTCTTGTTTACAACTTTTGGCGTGATTTTTCTTGCGGAGATGGGTGACAAGACCCAACTGGCAGCGATGACCATGGCCGCGCAAACAAAAAGGCCATGGGCCGTCTTCATCGGTGCTGCGATCGCATTGACAGCCGTATCTGCGATCGGTGTCGTCGTCGGTGGCTTGATAGGCGACTACGTTCCGATCATTTGGGTGAAACGCGTTGCTGCGGTCGCTTTCATTTTGATCGGCGTGCTGATGCTAATGAATAAGTTTTAAATGCCGGCGTCACCAGCATTCAATGCCACAGACTCCACATACAGAACGTCACTTTACAGCGAGCGAAGTCGTACGCGACGTGGTTATTGGCATGTCCGACGGCTTGACCGTTCCTTTTGCGCTGGCTGCCGGCCTCACTGGTGGCCTCACCGGAACGGCGAATCCGAACGCCATTATCGTTACGGCAGGCCTGGCAGAGATCGCTGCCGGCGCCATAGCGATGGGACTAGGCGGTTATCTCGCTGCAAAGAGCGACGCCGAGCACTATGCCAAGGAACGTGAACGCGAAAAGCGCGAGGTTGCCGAAATACCACACGAAGAAATGCGAGAGGTGGCTGAGGTGTTTCACGAATACGGACTCACTGCAGCACAAACGAAACCGATCGTAGAGGCCCTGCGCAAACAGCCGAAGAAGTGGATTGATTTCATGATGCGTTTTGAACTTGGTCTCGAAAAGCCGGATCCCAAGCGCGCACTGACAAGTGCCCTAACCATCGGTGGCGCTTACGCCGCCGGCGGATTTGTGCCGCTCACCCCTTATATCCTGACGCGCAATCCCCAAACATCCCTTTTCATTTCAATCGGCGTAACGCTGTGTGCATTACTCGTTTTCGGCTTCATTAAAGGACGATTCACCGGCACTCGGCCATTGCGTAGCGCATTGCAAACAGCACTGATAGGCAGCGCTGCTGCAGGAGCAGCATTTATGATTGCTCGCCTGATATCGGATTAGCGCACGTATACGCTCGGCTTACTTTTCATCGGACTCGCCTATTGCCTGCTGGTTAATTGATGACTTGTCTGCGAATCCAGACCGACGCAGGATTGAACGTTGCAATGCAGCGGTGGCGCTTTCAGAGTTTGCCGCTGCACTTCCCTAATCGCGCAAAAAGAGATAATTTCAGAGCAGTCTTAATTTCCGGCCCCGACCTGGCAGTCACGCCAGCCGTTATCTGCGAGAGCTATCAACATGAGTACTGCGATCGAAGAACCCTCCAAAATCGATAACAAAACCACCAACAAGTGGGTTTATCTGTTCGAAGAAGGTAATGGCGACGACAAATCGCTGCTTGGAGGTAAAGGCGCGGGCCTTTGCGAAATGACGCACGCCGGCCTGCCTGTTCCGCCCGGCCTGGTGGTCACCACAGAAGCCTGTAATGCCTTTTTCGAAAACGACAAAAATTTCCCCGAAGGCATGTGGGAACAGGTGAAGGACGGCTTAAGTAAGATCGAAGAGAAAGTCGGAAAGAAGTTTGGTGACGCAAACAATCCGCTTCTTGTTTCGGTGCGTTCCGGCGCGGCGTTCTCGATGCCGGGAATGATGGACACAGTCTTGAATCTGGGACTTAACGAAGAGACCGTACAGGGACTTGCGGCACAAACGGGTGACCTTCGCTTCGCGCTCGATGCTTACCGCCGTTTCGCCTCGTTGTTCGGCGAGATAGTGATGGGCGTGGCCCATGAAAAGTTTGAGCGCGTCATGGATCGTTACAAAGCGCAAACCACCGGCGGTCGCGATACAGATCTAAAACCGAAACATTTGCGCGATATCATTGCCGCCGAGAAACAAATCATCTTGGCGGAACAACACGCCATTCCGGAAGATCCGTATGAACAATTAAGAGTTGCCATCGCCGCTGTTTTCAATTCGTGGATGGGCCGTCGCGCAATTGACTATCGTCGCATCAATCGCATTCCTGATTCGCTGGGCACGGCGGTCAATGTGCAGGCAATGGTTTTCGGCAACATGGGCCACGACAGCGGTACCGGCGTCGCCTTTACGCGCAATCCCTCGACCGGAAAAAAAGAGTTATACGGCGAATACTTGTTGAACGCACAAGGCGAAGACGTCGTAGCAGGAATTCGCACTCCCAACCCAATCAGCCAATTAAAAAAGGAGCTGCCGAAAGTTTACGAGGAGTTTGCGTCGATCACTCGGCTGCTCGAACAGCACTATCGCGACATGCAGGATTGTGAGTTCACGATCGAGCGCGGCAAGCTTTGGATGTTGCAAACGCGCACCGGCAAGCGTAGTGGCGCGGCTGCCGTGCGCGTCGCGGTCGAGATGGTCGGTGAAAGAGTCATCGACCGCGCCACCGCAGTGCAACGCGTCACGCCTGAACAACTCGATCAATTACTGCATCCGACGGTTGATGAGAAAACCAAAGCCACCGTGCTTGCGACGGGCTTGCCGGCAAGTCCTGGAGCGGCGCAAGGCCAGGTTGTTTTTAGTCCTGATGAAGCCGAAGAACTGGCGCGCGAAAATGCCAAAGTAATTCTGGTTAGACAGGAAACGAGCCCGGATGATTTTCATGGCATGGTTGCCGCACAGGCGATCGTAACGGCGCGCGGTGGCATGACCAGTCACGCTGCCGTAGTAGCCCGCGGCATGGGCAAGCCATGTGTCAGTGGCGCGAACTCAATTGAAATCGATTATGGGCAACAACAGTTTTCGGTAAACGGTACAGTCGTAACCAAAGGCGAATGGATAACCATTGACGGCTCTACCGGTCGTGTATTTATGGGCCAGGTGCCCACGGTGCAGCCGACACTCGGTCCCGAATTTCATGAGTTAATGAGTTGGGCGGACAAACTTCGGCGATTGCGGGTGCGCGCAAACGCCGATACCCCGCGCGATGCAAAAGTTGCGCGCCAGTTTGGCGCCGAAGGTATCGGGCTTTGCCGGACGGAACATATGTTCTTTGGCGATCACCGGTTGGCGGCCATGCGCGAGATGATTTTGTCCGACGGCGTGGGCGCGCGCGAAAAAGCCCTCGACAAATTGTTGCCGCTGCAACGCGGAGATTTTGTCGGCATCTTTCGAGAGATGGTCGGCTATCCCGTCACCATTCGCTTGCTCGACCCGCCGTTGCACGAGTTTTTGCCGAACGCGGAAGAATTGCTGAACGAACTTAGTGAATTAAAGATGGCGGTGCGCCTGGCAACCAACATGACTGACATGGACAAGTTGCTGGACGACATCGATGAAAAACGGCGCCTGCTAAAACAGGTAAATCGTATTCGCGAAGCAAATCCGATGCTCGGCTTTCGCGGTTGTCGCTTGGGACTCGTTTTTCCCGAGGTGACGCGGATGCAGTGCCGCGCTATTTTCGAAGCCGCATGTCTGGTCCAGGGTGAAAAGAAAAAAACCGAGCTCGAGATAATGGTGCCGTTGGTTTCACTAAGCGAGGAATTGAACCAGCAGCGGCAGGTCATTGACGAAGTGGCTCGTCAGGTCATGGGCGAACACGGGATGACGATCGAATATCGCGTCGGAACCATGATTGAATTGCCGCGGGCGGCGCTGATGGCCCACAACATCGCCGCACACGCCGACTTTTTCTCCTTTGGTACAAACGATTTGACCCAGACAACGTTTGGTTTGAGCCGCGACGACTCAGCGCGCTTTTTACCAAACTACGTCGAACGAAAGATCATGCCCGACGATCCATTCCAGGTTTTGGATCGCGCCGGCGTGGGCCAACTCGTGCGCATGGGAACGGAAGGCGGGCGCAG
>DATENN010000170.1:0-2886 GCA_035275045.1 Pyrinomonadaceae bacterium | reverse complement strand
TGGTCGTTTTCCTGAGCGCAAGGTCGTACAAAAACGCCACCAGTGTCGCTTTGTTATAGATCAGCGCGGATGACGCCCCGGTCCATCTCTGCCCAGAAGCTGAAGTTAAGGAAACTTCGTCATTTCCCGGTGAACCGCGGTACGCGTCGTAGACCGACGCAATCGTATCGAGATAACTCCTGAGAGAAATCAATTTCAGGCGAAGATCGGTTCGCAACGCCTGGTATACGGTAAAGCCTTCGAAGAACCAATCGTAATCGCCGGCAAGATTGAGCGAATTCGGCACCCATAGATGAAACAGCTCATGCGCCAGCACAAACGCGATCCGCGATTTGATATTGTCTTTGTTACCACGATTGCCGATAAACAAAACAATGCTGTTCCCTCTCGTTTCGGCAGTCCAATGTTCAGCGCCCGCACTGCCGGAATAAGGAACAATGATCAATGTTGGATTCTCGGCGAGTTGAAATCGTGTCAGTTTTGCGTATTGGTCCAGGATGCGTTTGCCGACCTTCAAAATATCTTTCTCAGACACAGGCCAGTCACCGGATAGACCAACAGAAAACAGAAGTGGTCCGGCCGTCGTGCTGTTTACCTTCAACTTTGGAGAGGCGACAAACACCGCGTTCATTGGATCGCGAGAAAAGAACGTATCTCTATCGACTCGGGTCGCGTTTGTCATTGACTCCCAATTAGTTGGCAAGCTCAGCTTAACGCTCACTGCCGCATAGGCACCGCTTTCCTTCAATGAACGCGGCAACAAATCAGCCAGCATCAGCACGCCGCGCTCAGTGTTGAGTGAACTCACATGCGATTCCTGGTTTGCGGCGACAGCTTTACTGAGATCCACCTGATACCAAATGCTTTTAACCGGCGACGCCGACTCAAATTCACCGGTCGCCAATTTTCGGAAAGCTGGACCAGTGCGCGAGTCGGCATTCACATTTTTTATGCGCTCGGCCAATCCAAAAACGTTGGCGTAGGCATTGGCAAACGAAACCACTTTGATTGCTTCGGGAAATTCTGCGTGGACCTCGACTGCGGCGGGCTGCGGCGTAACGGAAATCTGCACCTTCAGTGTTTGTGCCGCGGCGATCGAGGCCCATGCCAAGAAAAGAAGGCAAGCCGCAGCGATCCTGCTGAATCGTACCGTCGGGACGTACCCCGCAAAACACGTAACAACTGGGCGAGAAAGATGATGGTTCAAGTGGAATGAAGAAGGTTTGACTGTGATTAAAGGCATCACTATATTACTAGCACGATTGCGAAAAGCATGACTATGAAGCTGCGGCATCATTTTGGTTTAAAGCGGCTGCGCGGTTCTCGCGCATTGTCGTGGATGCTGCTCGCTTTCATTCTTTTTGGTAGCACTGTCGAGGCAGCTCACAGCCACGGAAATCTTTTAGCAAACAGCGCTACTAACTATTCAGCTCAGTTCTCGGACCCCGCCGATCAAGGCAAACTCAATACAAGCTCGACGGGCTGTGGTGAGTGTCTGATTTGCCAACTGCAGCACAATTTCCAGGCTACGGTTATCTCGGCTCCCGCGAGTATTGCTCCGGTGGTCCAGACCAGTCTTTTCGTTACCCCGCAAGCGTTCGCATTTGGTTCTCGTTCAGTCGTTACGAGGATCGGGCGCGCACCTCCAGAAAGCTCCTGTTAACAAACCGCTGATGCGGTTTTTGTTTCTACCGCATCATCTGCGGATCTTCTTTGCGATCGATCTTGAAGTGTGATCGATTGTGAAGGCGGTTCGTGTGATCTCGATTTTTCATACAGGAGTACAGCTATGATTCTTAAGAAAGTTCTTACGACATTATTTTTCTTTTTGTTATTTGCTTCTTTTCAGCAGTTGTTCGCCCAGGCGCGCATCGGCACGGTCCAGGGCACGGTCAAGGATCCTAACGGCGCGCTCGTACCCAGCGCCACGGTAACCATCACGCAGCCGGTAACCGGCTACCACCAGACTGTTCAAACGGACCAGCAAGGTGCCTTCAAACTTGTGAATGTCCCATTCAATACTTACACGGTGCGTGCGGAGGCGCCGGAATTCCAGGCGGTCGAACAACCGATTGACCTTGAAAGCACTATTCCGACCAATCTTGAGTTAACGTTGCCCTTGGCGGGGACCAGTGCAAACGTGACAGTGACTGCCGGCGACGCGGCAATGCTGGAAACGGACCGTACATCGTCTGATACAGACATCAATCAAACGATCCTGGAGCGTCCGGTCGGCGCGGCGCCGTCGCGTGCCATAGAATCCATGGTCGCATCAACCCCAGGATTCGTTACAGACGACAACGGCCGCATGCATCCGCGTGGTTCCGAGTCGCAGGTTCAATACGTCGTCGATGGGATTCCAGTAACCGACAATATGTCGGCGATTTTTTCGAGCAGCCTGGATGCGCGTACGCTACGCACGGTTGAGGTTTTGACCGGAGGAATCCCGGCGGAATTCGGCGACAAACTCGCCGGTGTGATCAATGTGAATACACGTTCCGGTTTGGAAGGCCCTACCCAAGGAGGTCTCTCTTTTTCGGGCGGCAGTTTTTCAACCGGTGAAGTCGCGGCAGACTTTTCCACACACACAAAGCGATTCGGATTTCTCACGAACCTTTCGGCGACGACATCGCAGCGCTACCTGGATCCGCCGACGCTTGATAACTTCCACAACTTTGGCCGCACTGGAAAAGGTTTTTTCAGGCTCGACTATCAAGTCGACGCCAACAACACGCTGCGGGGAGTTTTCACCTTTGGCGGCTCAAATTTCCAGGTGCCCAACCGCTTGGCCCAGGAACTTTCCGGACAGAATGAACGTCAGCGGTTGAGGGACAACTCGCAGAATCTCACTTACGAACACATCTTCTCGCCGAGCGCGCTAGCGCA
>DATENN010000169.1:0-4151 GCA_035275045.1 Pyrinomonadaceae bacterium | reverse complement strand
TCTGGGCGCGGTGGTCGAAGAAAAAGAAACGCGCATCGCAGAAGTGCTTTTTTCGTCGGTGCGCTCCAGCACCTTGATGATCGGAAAGCTTGTCGGTGTGTCCCTCTTGGCACTCACCCAACTCGCGATTTGGATAGGAGCATTTGCGTTAATCTCCTTGTATGGAGTTGGCGTGCTCGCCTCGCGAGGGATTGATCTGGGCGACGTTCATTTACCTCATCTGCCCGGTGCGTTCTTCGCTTATTTTTTCCTGTTTTTTGTGCTCGGCTATTTTATCTACGCTTCGATTTACGTCCTGGTAGGTTCGATGGTGACGACCACGCAGGAAGGCGGTCAAATGGCGATGCCGATCGTGTTTCTATTGATCGCGGCGCTGTATACAGCATTTCCTGTCATGCGCAGCCCGGATTCATCATTTGCCTTTTGGGTGTCGATGTTTCCCTTCTTCTCGCCCATCACCATGGTCGTGCGCATCGTGGCGCATACGCCGCCGTTTTGGCAGATTGCGTTGTCCTTAGGCATCGATGTGTTGACAGGACTACTGCTGCTATTGTTGGCCTCGCGGATCTACCGCATCGGAATGTTGATGTATGGCAAGAAGGCTTCCATCCCTGAAGTGCTGCGCTGGGTAAGGCAGAACTAAGCGCAAACACGGGGGCGAGTACTGAGTACTGAGTACTGAGTGCTGAGTACTGAGTGTCGAGCCAAGAGAAATCGGGAACCGCCAAACAAGAAACAACTGACGACGAACCACTGACAATGGACCACTGCTATCGGAGCACAAACAACTGACAAACACGAAATGCCCTTAGAGATAGAGAAAAAATACCGGCTAACGCCAAAACAACAGCAGGAGGTACGTGAAGGTTTGCCTGCAATTGGCGCACATCGTGAGGGCGAGGAATTTGAAGAGAACACTCTCTATGCCGGCGATGCACTTGAACTCGGTCAAGCGGTTCTGCGATTGCGCCGTATCGACGAACGGGCCGTGCTGACCTACAAAGAGCGCGTAGGCGATCGAATGGATGTCAAGCAGCAATTGGAACAGGAAACCGACGTGACCAATCCGGATGCGGTTGAGTTTATTCTCGAAGCGCTCGGTTTCTATCCGGCGTTGATTTACGAGAAGCGACGCGAAACCTGGCGCCTGGACGCAACCGAAATCGTGATTGACGAGCTGCCGTTTGGATTATTTATGGAGATCGAAGGGGAAGAGCAGGCGATTCGCGAGATCGAAAGCAGGTTAGCGATAAAGCGTCTGATTGCCGAACCAATGACCTATCCTCGCTTGACCAGACAACACGGCGTGAATGTCGCCGGAGTAATCGAAGCGCGGTTTCCTCAGTAACTCTCATTAGTTGTCAGCAGAAATCAAAAGCGGCTTCGCCGATTGGCGAGGCCGCTTTTTTGCTAGCGCCAGCTGACATCTGCCGCGGTGGCAAACTAACAGGTTGCCTTAACCGGCGAGAACTTACATTCCCATGCCGCTCATTCCGCCCATGCCGCCGGGCATCGCGGGACTGCCTTTGTCGTCATCGGGAAGTTCGGAAACCATTGCTTCGGTGGTCAACATCAGTCCGGCAATGGACGCCGCATTCTGCAAGGCAGTGCGCGTGACCTTGGCCGGATCGATGACGCCGGCCTTGACAAGGTCGCCGTATTCTTCCGTCTGCGCGTTGAAGCCAAAGTTTTCGCCTTTATCTGAACGAACTCGTTCGACAACAACAGCGCCTTCCTTGCCGGCGTTCTGCACGATCTGGCGCAGTGGCTCTTCGAGCGCACGGCGAACGATGTTGACGCCGATTTGCTCATCAGAATCGCCAGAGCCGTCCGGGCTGGTTTGGAATTTTTCGAGCACTTTCGCCGCACGAACCAGCGCGACGCCGCCGCCCGGAACAATTCCTTCTTCAACCGCAGCACGAGTTGCGTGCATTGCGTCTTCAACGCGGGCCTTCTTTTCCTTCATCTCGGTTTCGGTTGCGGCGCCAACTTTGATCACAGCGACTCCACCGACGAGTTTCGCAAGACGCTCCTGCAATTTCTCGCGATCATAATCGGAAGAGGTCTCGTCGATTTGCGCGCGCAAAGTTTTAACGCGGCCTTCAATATCGGATTGCTTACCGTTGCCTTCAACGATCGTGGTGTTGTCTTTGTCGATCGTGACTTTCTTGGCGCGGCCGAGGTCTTCCAGCTTGACGTTCTCGAGCTTGATGCCGAGGTCTTCGCTGATGACTTTGCCACCCGTCAGGATCGCGATGTCTTCCAACATGGCCTTACGACGGTCGCCGAAGCCCGGCGCTTTAACAGCCGCGATGTTCAGCGTGCCGCGCAACTTGTTGACGACCAGAGTCGCCAGCGCTTCGCCTTCCACATCTTCAGCGATGATCAGCATCGGCTTGCCCATCTTGGCCACCTGCTCAAGCAAGGGCAGCAGGTCCTTCATCGAGCTGATCTTCTTCTCGTGAATCAGAATCAGCGGATTTTCGAGGACTGCTTCCATGCGTTCCGGATCGGTGACGAAATACGGGCTGAGATAGCCGCGGTCGAACTGCATACCTTCGACGACTTCCAACGAAGTGTCCATGGTCTTCGACTCTTCAACCGTGATGACGCCGTCTTTGCCAACTTTGTTCATCGCCTCGGCAATCATGTTGCCGATGGTCGAATCGCCGTTAGCTGAAACTGTGCCGACTTGCGCGATTGCGTCGCCTTTGACAGGCTTAGCCAGGCGTTTGATTTCTTCGGTGGCGCGCTCGACGGCTTTATCGATGCCGCGCTTCAACGCCATCGGGTTTGCGCCCGCAGCGACAGTCTTTACGCCTTCACGGAAAATTGCCTGGGCCAGCACCGTCGCGGTGGTCGTGCCGTCGCCGGCAACATCAGAAGTCTTGGAGGCGACTTCGCGGACCATTTGCGCGCCCATATTTTCCAGCGCGTCCTTCAACTCGATTTCCTTGGCCACGGTCACACCGTCTTTGGTGATGGTGGGCGAACCAAACTTCTTGTCGATAACCACGTTGCGGCCTTTTGGACCAAGCGTGATCTTCACTGCATCGGCGAGCTGATTAATTCCGCGCAGAATTGCAGCGCGAGAATCTTCGCCATGAATTACTTGCTTTGCCATTTCTATCTTCTCTCCTGCTAAAAGTTATTAGTCTCATTAGAAAAAGAGCGGCGCAGTCGAGTTGGACTACTTGCCGCCTTTCTTGCTGCCTGTGGCTGCGCCGGCGCGCTCGATGATGCCGAGAATCTCGTCCTCGCGCATGATCAAAAGCTCTTCGCCGTCAATCTTAATTTCAGAGCCGCTGTATTTACCGAACAGCACGCGGTCGCCGGTCTTTACATCAAGCGACTGGCGCGTACCGTCTTCTTTGTATTTGCCTTGGCCGGCCGCAACAACTTCGCCTTCCTGCGGTTTTTCCTTGGCCGTGTCGGGGATGATAATGCCGCCCCGGATCTGCTCGCCCTCCTCGATTCGCCGCACAATTACGCGGTCGTGGAGAGGGGTAATGTTTGTCGCCATTGCTTCGAATTCTCCTTTCGATTTCCGTAGCTAAAATTACGTATAGTTGAATTTAGGACTTCGGGCAGTAAATTTCTTAGCACTCTGTATAGATGACTGCTAAGAATAATTCGCCGCGAAATCGTTGTCAACTGTGTAATGGTTCGGCTGGAGATTAGCGGCCGCCGGTACGGGCGGATCGGACCAGCGGTTTTTCGGCTCGCTGGTATTCGGCAACGCGTTTTGAGAGGGTGTTGCGGTGAATTCCCAGGGCGTGGGCGGTGTTCGAAAGGTGCCCATCGTGCCGCAGGAAGGCTTTCTTTATGTATAGCTTTTCAAATTCGCCGACGGCTTCGGAAAGCAGGATCCGGCCATCCAACATTTCATCAATAAGAGTCTCAAGTTTGGCACGCACAGTTTTGCTCGACCGATCTAGAGGGTATGGCGCAATTACAACTCTTCGCCAGTGAGTAGCCGGTATGCTTCGAGATATCGTTGAGTTGTGGCTGTGGCAACTTCATCCGGCAACGGAGGCGCCGGTGGCTGTTTGTTCCAGTTAACTGTTTCGAGATAGTCCCGCACGAACTGCTTGTCGAAGGACGGTTGTGATCTACCAGGGCTGTACGTGTCCGCCGGCCAGAACCGAGAG
>DATENN010000168.1:0-3778 GCA_035275045.1 Pyrinomonadaceae bacterium | reverse complement strand
GTCAGGCGTCAACGGCACGATCAGCTTTTCTGCTGAACCTTGACGTTCCAAAAAATGCAGCAGTCGTTCGGACGGGGAAACTTCAGCAGCGTTCACGGGCACCTGTTTTACTGAACTCATTTGGGCAAGACGGGGCCGTTCCAGTCCATTAAAACGTAGGCGGGACCGGCCTCAGTCCCGCCCTATTCGTTGAAAATTTCGCAGATTGTATCATTCGTGCAAAGGCACCACAAAATTGTTTCCCACATAGTGGCCCTTGAGGGCTTTTGGTGGCGACTCGGTACAACGCACCAGGTCCGCCGGCACGACGGCCGCATTTTCAATGACGGTGCCCGCTGGTACGCGGACGTCGTCTGCGAGAACTGCGCGCCAAACACGCGCGTTGTCTTCTACTACCACGCGGTCCCAAAGGACGGACTGGTGAACCTCAGCAGTTCCGCCGATGTAACAGCTTGAACCTTGAGTCAAATCCGTTCCCGTTTGCGCCAACAACATCAAGCTGATATCGAGGTAGCGTTGGATCGTCGACAGTTCGTACCAGTTCCCTTCCGCAACGTGAAGTGCAATCCGTTCGCCTTTCGCGAGGGCTTGCGGGTAGACATCGGTTGTCGTATGGGAAAAAACCCCAGGAGGAATGAAATCGAAAATCGCCGGCTCCAGAATTTGAATTCCTGTAAACATCAAGGGAGGGTCTTTGCCGGCAAATTCTTTCGCTACGGGCATGCCGCCGAAACCGGCAAGCATTCCGGCGTTCGCCTTGACGATGGAAAAGCGCTCGCATGTGGGATTGTTCATAACCACCAAGGTCGCAAGCGCATTCCTGCGGCGATGAGTTTCAAGCGCAGCATTCAGATCAATGTCCGTAATAATTTTGCCGTTGACGACGATAAAGGTATCGCCATCCAGCAACGCTCGTGCGTTTTGAATGCCACCACTCGTGCCGAGGATGATCGGCTCCTCGATATAGCTTAGCTTTACACCGAACCTTTCGCCGTTTCCCAGCGCCTCTCGAACAGACTCGGGTCTGTGATGAAGATTGACGACGATCTCATCACAACCGTACCGGGCTAGATATTCAGCTACGTAGCCAACGAGGGGTTTTCCCAGAATTGGGATGGCAGGCTTGGTGCGATCTTCCGTCAGTGGCCACAGCCTGGTGCCGTAACCGGCGGAAAGAATCATTGCTCGCATACATCAATTCTAGTCGATCCCATATGTTAAAGGAGAAAGCGAAAAGCAAATTTGTCATTCATCATTGTTCATTTCTCATTTGTCATTAGCAGATTCAAGTTTCCAACAGCCGAGCCAAGCTTCCAGCCGGGCGGAGATATTTAATGAACCTTATGGACTTCAGCGCTGCGTTAAGAAACGATGTGTAGTCCCAGTTGGGGATGTTTCACTCCTGACGAGGTGAAACGCTAATTGTGATTGTAGTTACCATAAAACGTATAGCTCCGCTGGAGCGAAACCGGTTGCACTTCAAAAACCGTTGCGCTTCAAACTTGGACCCATCAACGACAAATGGCAAATGTTAAATAATGAATGGAAAATTCTATTGCCAGCTGCGCAGCAAAGCTTAGGACGCCTTCGATGCATCCCGGATCATGAGGTCAAAGGTGCCGGGCGCAACCTTGCGAAAGCGTGAATTGCGATTGAGTGATACCGCAATGCTAATCGTGGGATTTTGGCCGGTGAAGCGAAACCCGCCTTCGAGCAAGCGGTTGTAGATTTCGTTGACGTGCAGGGACCCACCTTCCTCACGCAGCAGCAACGTTACCGCTTGCGGAATAGTGCGATCAGCGAAACGGTCGCTTAAAACCTCTGTGTTCGGGCGAAGCGACGGAATAGGCTGGCGTGTCACTTCGTGCGCGAGCGGCATGCGTGTGTGCGCCGCCGGCTGCCTCATGGCTGCTTCCAACTCCGCATCGGAAGGCAAACCGGTCGCGATGTTGTTTGACGCGAGCACAGACGACAGCAGTCGATAAATCGCCGCTTCGGTTTGGCTCGCAAGCGTGTCCATCTCAGCCAACTCCGCGCGAACGCTGTCGGCTTCAGCTTCGAGTTCTCGTAAGCGCGCGGCCAAATGCATTCGAGCCGCACGAGACTGGCGCAGGCTTTGCTCGAGCCGCGAGAGCAAATTGTCGCTTGGGCGGTCAATCATCGCGGGAATCTTACGGGGATTTCAATTCGGGCACAATACTTTTCGTGACGACGTCGTCCTTACGACGGCAAACCTTCATTGATCATTCGTCATTTGACATTTCTAGTTTGAGACTTGGGAGTTAACCGATGATTTTCATGACCACCGAACCAATTTTTCATCAGTCGGGTTGTCTGTTGGGATTTGGCCGCGAGTTAAAGCCACAATCCTCAAATGAGAAGTGTCAAATGACGAACGATCAATGCGGTTATTTTTGACCGACGCGAGGACCAGCGGTCGGTTACCGGTCGCGGTCCAGAACGTAAGTAGGAATTGATTCAAGCGACTGGCAGTAATCCGATGGCGGCAGGTTACCGATGGAAAGTTTCGCTGCCTCCGCGTACTCATCCGCGCGCTCGCGGGCCTGGTCCAACGCGCCGGCCCGTTTCAAGGCGTCCATCAGCGCGCCTCGTGACACGCGTTGATAATTCCCATCCGTCATCACGGTTTGGACCATGTCGCGGGCACCCGCGTCGCCGGCCATCAAATAAATCAGTGGCAGCGTAACTTTGCCGCCCAACAGATCGACACCCGCAGCCTTGCCGAGCGTGTCATCGCTCGCAGTAAAGTCCAGTAGGTCATCGGTGAGTTGAAAAGCCAGGCCGAGATTGAAGCCGTACTCCGCGAGGGCCTTTTGCTGCAGCTCGTTGGCGCCGCCTAGTATGCCGCCGACTTCGCAGCAGGCACTGAACAAGTGCGCCGTTTTTCTTTGGATAATGTCCAGGTATTGCTGCTCAGTAACATCGCTGCGAGACAACATGGTTAATTGCAACAACTCACCCTCGGTCATTTTTCGCGTCACGCGAGTGAGGATGTCGAGAATCGGCAACGATCGTTCGGCCAGACTCGTCTCGAAGGCTGACATGTAAAGCCAGTCGCCCATCAACACTGCCGTTTCGTTCCCGTAGAGCGCGTTTACGGTGGGCCGATTCCGCCGGGTGTCGGCTTTATCGATGATGTCGTCATGGACCAGCGTGGCGGTGTGCAGAAACTCCATCACTGTCGCCATCCGAATCGAGTTATATCTTGAGCCGTCGCCGCCGACAGCGTAGTTGGAAAGGATCGTTAGCGCAGGCCGCACCCTCTTACCACCAGACTCGCGCAGGTAATCGCCGAGATAAGCGATGACCTGGACGTTGGAACGCGCCTGTCGCTCGAATTCGACTTCGACCTGGGCCAGCTCACCGGCGATCAAGCTAAAGATCCGCCGCGCCGAAAGTTTGGCCTCGTCCAACAGCTCGGTTTGTTCGGTTGCGTGCATTCGATCAGCGGATATTCAGTTCGTACGATAGTTCGAGAACTGCATGTTGATACCAAAATCGTGACCTTTTAATTTGCCAATAATGTCTTGCAGCGTATCGCGGTCTTTGCCAGAGACGCGCACGAGGTCACCCTGAATTGACGCTTGCACTTTTGCCTTCGAATCCTTAATAAAGCGCACCACCTCTTTGGCTTTCTCCTGCGGAATTCCCTGCTGAATTTGCACTCGCTGGCGGACGGTGCCACCGGCCGCCGGATCAGCCGAGCCGTAGGTGAGCGCTTTCAGAGGTACCCCGCGGCGCACCAGCTTTTGCTGCA
>DATENN010000167.1:0-6233 GCA_035275045.1 Pyrinomonadaceae bacterium | reverse complement strand
CACTGAGTGCATACCGCGAAAAGTATTCGAGAGATCGTGGTGCGCCCGCGCTCAACGTGACTTCGCGCTCATTGCGGGCGGGACGCCCGCGGTCCCAAGGCAGCAAAAAGCTCCTCGGCTTATGACCGGGGAGCTTTCGCACTTGCCTTAACGTCCGCCCTTAATTCTCAGGTGGCGGAGTTGTGGTACTGTCAGTCCTCTTTAGTTTCGGTGGCTCTTTTTTCTCGACTGGAGTGCCATCCGGATTTGTAGTTGGCTCATCCGGTGTGGGCTGGCGACGCTTCAGTGTTGGCCGTCCGGGAGCACCGTCATCCGCACCCGGCAGCGCGCCCGCCGTTGAAGCCCTCGCGTTTGAAAGCCGCAATAACTTTGCTTTGACTCGCTGAAACTCCGAAGTGCTGATCACATACTCTTCGTGTTCGGGGAATCTTGCCGCCAGCGCAAGCGCCGATGCGCGTCGATCGGGTGGCGCCGGATGCGTCGAGAATGCCTTGGCAATAAAGCCCGGCTTCTTTTTGTTCTTCGCTTCCAGCTTTTCAAACATCGTGGCCATGGCGGTCGGATCATAACCCGCCGCATACATGTACTGAACACCGAGCTTGTCCGCTTCCTCTTCCGCGCCGCGACTAAACTTCATGAAGATGCCGAGCAAACCTAACCCTGCCGTGTTCTGGTAAATCATTCCCGGAATACCGCCAAGGAAAATCGAACCGCCCATGGCGAGGTATTCGAGCAGCGATGCTTTCGTCTGGTTCTCGACCGCGTGCCGGGCCGCAACGTGCGCAATCTCGTGCGCCATGACGCCCGCGACTTCGGCTTCATTGTCCGCGGCCAACAGCAGGCCCTTGTTGACGTAAAAGAATCCGCCGGGCAGCGCGAACGCGTTTACTTCGTCGGAATCGATGACTTTGATGGTGAAAGGGATCTTGGCATCGGAGTGCAACACGATGTTCTGGCCAACGCGATTGACGTATTCGGTGATGACCGGGTCGTCGATGAACTTTGCCTGGCGGTCGACTTCGGCTGCCAGCTCGCGGCCCATGCGCACTTCCTTCTCGGTCGAGCCGCTCATCTTCGCGATGATGCCCTTGTTGATGTTCCGCTTCCCAATCATGTTGGGGTCTTCATTGACGCTCAAAGGCTTTTTGTTGACGGCGGGTGCCGGCGCCTTTGGCGGGTCGTTCTTGGCCGTAGTCTGGGCTTGCGACTCAGCCGCGGTGTTGGTCTTTTCCGTCGATTGCGTGGTTTGCGCGAGACCGGCTATCGAACTCAGGATAATTGCAGAGACGAGTAAAAATGCGGTGGCCACGCGGGAGAAGCTGTTCATCTTTGAGAACCTCCAAAAACTTTAGACGACATGCCGGGCTGAAAAGTCCGGGGAAGCTTTCCAGGCAAACACGATTTGAGGGTTTGTCGCGAGAGACGCTGTCGACAACGATACTAAAAGTAACGAATTTTCGCTATTTTCAAACGCGCAGTCTATGATGCCCGGCGCTGGCCGCATGGTTGCGCAACATTTGTCCGATAAAGTTGAGTTTTGTCGGGTCCAAAAAAGTTCAGTCGTGCGGTCGGACGCGGCGACCCGTATGACGGGACAATTTGACCTGATTGGAATGCTCCGTTCGACAACTATTGAGGGCCTTCTTTTCTGGCGGGGAAACGTGTCCATTATAATGCAGAAAAATATCAAAAAATCACAGGAGCGAAGCGAGTAAGAGGCGCGGAGATGAGTCCGGGATGAATTGAGCCATACCCGCCGGCCGGAAGTCTCGATTCACGATTATCGATTCACGTTCTTATGAAACCAACAATCTCAATTATCGGCGCAGGTCGCATTGGCCACGCGCTTGGTCTCGCACTTAAGGCTGCGGAATATCCGATTGCGGCGGTAGTCACCAAAACCGCTTCGCACGCGAAGAATGCGGCGGCTTCGATCGGGCTGTCGACGCTCGCGCTGTCGGCGGATGAACTGACGCGCTTGCCGCCCAGCGATATTGTTCTTATATGCACGCCGGATGACGCAATCGAATCGGTCGCAAAACGACTTGTGAAAACGCGACCTGGTGCGAAGACGATTTTCCTACATACGAGTGGCGCGCTGCCGGCCGCGGTACTGGCGCCGCTGGCGAACGCGGGCTTTTCTACGGGCTCAATGCACCCGCTGGTCTCCATCAGCGATCCGATCATTGGGGCAAATGTTTTTCGCGGCGCGTTCTTTTGTCTCGAGCGAGACGCGACCGGAATCGATACCGCGCGCGAGCTGGTGAAAGATTTAGGCGGAGAAAGTTTTACGATTTCTGCCGAAATGAAACCGCTCTATCACGCCGCAGCAGTGATGGCTTCGCCGCATCTGGTGTCGCTGTTTGATCTGGCGGTGCAGATGCTGGCGGCATGTGGCGTCAAGCCCAAACGCGCACACGAAATTCTGGTGCCGCTTGTCGAAACCACTTTTAAGAACCTGAAAGTTTCGGACACTGAACATTCGTTGACGGGTACGTTCGCGCGAGGCGATGTGGAAACCATCGAGCGGCATCTACAAGCACTTCGCGCAGCGCGCCTGTCCGAAGCGGAAGCTGTCTATCGATTGCTGGGCGAACATTCACTCGAGCTCGGGGAGAAGAATGGTTTGGATCCAAAGCTCGTAAAAGAGATCCGCAAGCAGTTGTCGACAGTTCCAACCATTAAGACGAAACCTCGCCGCTCTCCAAAAGCTGCGACGAAAGCGACTAAAGCGAAGCGAAGCAAAAAGTAACGGTTTCGCTCCAGCGGAGCGACATGTTTATAGCAATGCAGAAGCGATAAAACGTTCTCGTTCAATCATGACCGAACGCGCGCCCTCTGATAGCTACTCTCTAACCGTCCGCGTAAAGCTGTCCGCACGAGCCGGCACGCTCGGCGAAGTCACTACCGCGATTGGCCGCGCCGGCGGCGACATCGGTGCTATTGACATAGTAAGTGCCGCCCGCGATCACATCGTTCGTGACATCACCGTCAATACCGTTTCTAGCGAACACGAAGACAAAATCGTCAGCGCCATCAAAGACATTGACGGCATCGAAGTCCTCCAGGTCTCCGACCGCACTTTCCTGATGCACCTCGGCGGCAAGATTGAAGTAGTTTCGAAGATGCCGCTAAAGACGCGCGCCGATTTGTCGATGGCTTACACGCCGGGCGTCGCGCGCGTGTGCGAGGCCATTCACGACGATCCGGAAAAAGCGTTCACCCTTACGATCAAAAAGAACACGGTCGCCGTGGTGACCGACGGCACGGCTGTGCTCGGTCTCGGCGATATTGGACCAGCGGCCGCCATGCCGGTGATGGAGGGCAAGGCGATGCTCTTCAAAGAATTCGCGGGTGTCGATGCTTTCCCGATTTGTCTCAACACCAAAGACCCGGACGAAATCGTGCGCACGGTGAAAGCGATTTCAACTGCGTTCGGTGGCATCAATCTGGAAGACATTTCCGCGCCGCGCTGTTTTGAGATCGAAGACCGACTGAAAGAAGAACTCGACATTCCGGTCTTTCACGATGACCAGCACGGCACTGCGGTCGTGGTGCTCGCGGCATTGATCAATGCGTTAAAGATTGTCGGCAAAGAAATGGGCGACATTAAAGTTGTCGTCAACGGTGTCGGTGCGGCTGGTGTTGCTTGTACAAAAATCGTGATGGCGGCCGGCGTGCAGAACATTGTCGGTTGCGATCAGAATGGAGCGCTCTATCGGGGGCGAAGCGAACGCATGAACTGGGTGAAGGACTGGTACGCCCAGAACACGAACCCAGACGCCGAGCAGGGAAGTGTTCACGACGTGATCAAAGGCGCGGATGTTTTCTTTGGTTTGTCCGTACCGGGTGTCATTGACGAGAACGACGTCAAACAGATGGCAGAGAAACCGATCGTGTTTGCAATGGCGAATCCCACACCCGAGATCATGCCGGAAGACGCAGCGCCATTTGTCGCGGTGATGGCGACGGGCCGTTCGGACTATCCGAACCAGATTAACAACGTGCTTTGTTTCCCCGGGATCTTTCGCGGGGCGCTGGCCTGTCGCGCGCGCACGATCAATGAAGAAATGAAGCTCGCCGCCGCGAACGCAATTGCAAACATCATTACGCCCGCCGAACTCCATCCCGAATACATCATCCCATCCGTTTTCGACAAACGCGTCGCCGAAGCAGTCGCGCACGAAGTAGAAGAAGCCGCATACGCTACGCATGTCTCAAGACGCGACCGAGCTGCATCGGGCGGGATTGAACCGCGTTGACTCCCGTGCGTCGGATAAGCATTGCCATCGTCGTCATCCATGCTGCGCTCAACCTGGCACACGGCGCGGCGCATAAGAACCTCAACATCCCTATGAACTCATGGCAGAATGTCTACATCCTGGTTGTGATAGTTCTGTTGCCGCTGGTTGCTGGCTATCAGATTTGGAAGCGTTCACGGAGCGGCTACGTACTATTGTTTCTTTCCATGCTCGGCGCATTGGTATTCGGTGCGTACTATCATTTTGTGTTACCCGGCGCCGACAACGTAAGCGCGCAGGCCCTTCATGCGGCGCACTCCTGGGCGCACGTCTTTCAAGCGTCAGCGATGTTGCTGGCGGCGGTTGAGTTGACGGGCGTGGTTGTGGGTGGCCGCGCACTCGCCGGCCTTTCGAAGTCCTATCCGAAGAGTTAGTACGGCCCTTGAAGTCATTGTTTCCTCAGCAAGACTTCGCAATTTCCTGGGAAATTGCAGGCGGACGTGACAATTTCCGCAGTCGGATCGCCAGTTACACGCTGTACGCGGCGATCTGCACGCTGTACGCGGCGATCTGCACGCTGTACGCGGCGACCTGCACGCTGTACGCGGCGATCTGCACGGTGTACGTGACGATCTGCACGCTGTACGTGACGATCTGCACGCTGTACATGACGATCTGCACGGTGTAAGCGGCGATCTGCACGCTGTACGCGGCGACCTGCACGCTGCACGTCACCCGTTACACGCTGCACGTGGCGCTTTACACGCTGCACGTGAACGCTTACACGCTGCACGTGAACGCTTACACGCTGCGCGTGACCGCTTACACGGTGCGCTTGGACGTTGCGCGCGTGCACGTTGCCACTATCGACGTGTCGCAGGTCAATTAGCTTCACCCGAATCACTCCGTGAGCAACGCCAACCGCTAAGTTTGTGTCACTGTCTCGTATATTTCCGCAACATTCTCGCCACCTGATCTCAGACATTAAATGCACGAAATGGATACTGTTAGCTTTGCAAATTTCTTGCAGCTAACTAATTTTGCCTCAATTCAAAAACTAAACCCGCGTATGCAAAAAAGGGCATGGTGCTTGCTCTAAAGCTGGAGCAAAGGAGAAAGGGGAAATATATGAAGAGGACGTTTGGCAGTGCGCTTATGGCGCTCGCATTTGTTTTCGGAATGATTGCCGTGACCAGCACCAGCGCCAACGCGCAATGGTCGAACCGCACTTACGGTGGTTACAACAATCAGGAAATCCAAGCAGGATATCAGTACGGTGTGAACACGGGAGCTAGCGACGCACAGCAGCGTAAGAGCTACAGTCCTCAGCGTTCGCACTATTACAAGGATGCCCGGACGCAGCAGTTCCGCGACGGCTTTGTTCGCGGCTATGACCAGGGTTATCGCCAGTACGCCTACAACAACAACGGCGGCTATTACCCGAACAACTATCCCAACAACAGCCGTGTTTACTATCCGAACGGTGGTTACGGACGCAACGGCGGTTACGAAAGTCAGGAACTCAATGCGGGTTACCAGCAGGGCTTGAGCACGGGCGCCGACGACGGCAACCGCAACAAGAACTATAGCCCGGAACGTTCGCGTTACTACAAGAATGCTTCGACGCAGGCTTATCGCGAAGGTTTCATCCGAGGATATGACGAAGGCTACCGGCAGTATTCGCGGAACCGGAATTACCGGAGAAGTAATAGTGCTGCGCAGATCTTAGGTCAGATCCTGGGTGTGCGTTACTAACCGCGAAGACAGAATACAGAAGACAGTAGGCAGTAGGTGCCGCGATGAAAGTCGCGGCATCTTTTTTGTCGGCAAGACGGCGCTTTCAAAAGTTAATTGCAGCAAGAAGAAATTGCAGTAAGGAGAAATTGCAGTAAGGAAGGGGGCCTGCCCCCGTTCTCAACATAACATTCTTCTGGGAGTAAGAAGTTCGCGAATCAAAAAAAGCGGGGGCAGGCCCCCTTCCTTACTCTGAGT
>DATENN010000166.1:0-3589 GCA_035275045.1 Pyrinomonadaceae bacterium | reverse complement strand
CGGACGCCGCGCGCTTGATCCGTTAATGCTGGCCCTTCACGGCGGAGAAGATTACGAGCTGCTTTTCACGATTCGGCCTGACGACATTCCAAAGTTACCGTCACGTGTCGACGGAATTCCCATCACGAATATCGGAAGTATTATGGCCGCAAACGCAGGCATAAAAATTTCCGAGGGTGCGCGGGTCTGGGACCTGGAACCCGGCGGTTGGCAGCATTTCAATTCCAAAATGCAGTGACGATTTTTCGGATGTATTAATTTCTGTTTGACTCGTTTCTGAACCTTTCCTAGACTCGCACGGTCCGGCAAGCGTCAGCTTAGGTTCTCGACCACAGGCTGAAGCTTGTCGGACATTTTTCCTATGCTCAGATTTCGCAATACATTATCTGGTCGCATTGAAGAATTTCACCCGATTAACGAAGGTGAAGTTCGCTTCTACTACTGCGGTCCGACGGTCTGGGATTATGGTCACGTCGGAAACTTTCGATCGGCCGTCGCTGCGGACATTGTGGTGCGGTACCTGCGCTTCAAAGGCTTCAACGTCACACACGTGATGAACATCACGGACGTGGAAGATCGCATCATCGCAAAGTCGCAGGAAGCTGGACTGAGCATCGATGACTATACCGCTAAATACATTGAAGCTTTGTGGGAAGATTTTGATGCGCTCGGCTGCACCCGGCCTGACATCGTGCCGCGAGCAACGCGTCACATCCCTGAAATGATCTCGCTGATTGAAAAACTGCTGTCGACGAATCATGCTTACCGTTCGGACGGTTCGATCTATTACCGCATTGCCTCCTTTCCGGATTACGGCAAGCTATCGAAGATCAACTTTGCCGGTAACATCGCCGGCGCGAGCGAGCGCGTAGACACCGATAAATATGAAAAGGAAGACGCCCGGGATTTTGCGCTTTGGAAGGAACCGAGCGACGACAAGGAGCCATCATGGGACGCAGCAATCGGGCGCGGCCGGCCCGGCTGGCACATCGAGTGCTCGGCAATGTCGATGAAGTATCTCGGCGAAACATTTGATATCCACGCCGGTGGCATCGATTTAGTTTTTCCTCATCACGAGAACGAAATTGCGCAAAGCGAAGGTGCGACGGGCAAACCGTTCGTTCGTTATTGGATTCACTTCGAACATCTGAAGGTCGAAGGCGAAACGATGTCGAAATCGAAAGGAAATTACTACACGTTTCGCGATCTCAAAGCGAAAGGCTATTCGGCTGCGGGTATTCGCTACTTTCTGCTGAGTGTGCCCTACAACAAGCAGATAAATCTGAACTTTGATGTGCTCGGCGGCGCGGAAAAAACAGTTGCCGGCTTGCGCGATTTTCGCGCGCGTCTGACCGAAGCGAAAACAGAACCCGGCATAAACGACTCGCTTCATGAAACGATGTTGCGTGCGGCCGATGAGTTTGAAGCCGGCATGGATGACGATCTGAATACGTCGGTAGCTCTTGCCGTCGTTCACAATCTGACGCGCGAAGTGAACAGCGCGCTCGCGCTTCAGAAAGTCAAAGAGGACAACAAGCGCGAATTGCTCGAGCTGCTCAAGCGAATAGATACGGTGCTGAATATTTTTGGAGCGGAACAAACAGAGATGCTTGACAGCGAAATTCAGGCGCTGATCGATGAGCGGCAGGAGGCCCGCCGGCGGCGTGACTTTGGTCGCTCAGACGAGATTCGCGACGAACTTGCAGCGCGAGGGATCGTGCTGGAAGACACCAAAGACGGTGTGCGCTGGAAGAGAAAATAAAAAAAGTGGCACAGACTTTAGTCTGTGCGTCTTTGTGTTGCTGAAACAAACACAGGCTAAAGCCTATGCTGCTAAGCTTGTGCTACTAAGAGCCTGTGCTACAACAAAAAGGAATCCCGATGTCTCGGGATTCCTTTCTTATTGTCAGGCACAACTAACGTTTCGCGTGCTTAGTTAGATGGCGCCGGTGCTGCCGGTGGCGGAGGCGGTGGTCCATGATGATCGAATCCGCCGGGGCCGCCGGGGCCGCCCGGACCGCCGTGACGCTTCATCATCTGATCCGCTTTGGTTCGCTGTTCCGCAGTCAGCAGGCCGTAAATCTTTGAGTGCAGACGGATGTGGTCCACCATCTCGTCTGCATGCAGCTGTGCTTCCTGGCTGGCAAGGTTGCGAACGGTCGTCTCATCGAACTGGCCGTTTGCGGTCGCCGCTTCTAATTGTTTGTGAATCTCGTCCATCTTAATGCGACGTACGTCTTCGGTGGATTTTTGCGCGTCGAAAAGCGCCTTCACCTGGTTCTTCTGATCGTCCGTCAGGTTCAGTTCGCGTGAAATGTGTTCAATCATGTCCGGCGGCGGACCGCCGTGCTTCATGCGCATGTCGCCGTGCTCCTGAGCCAGTGCAAAAATTGCAGCGCCGACAATCAGCACAGCCAGCCCGGCGAATAACAAAATCTTATTTCTCATCTTAATCTCCTTCAGTTGATGGGCCGACAGTTTACACCATGCGGCTCGGGTTGTTGTTCGCCCTCTTATACGCCAGTTTCGTGGGGCCCGACGTAAAGAGTCAGTTACGCAATGTAAAGATTTGTAAAGGAGATGCGGGTTTCGAGTTTCGGGTTTCGGGTTTTGAGTTCGCTGTTTCCGGCAATGTCGGTGTGCGTAGCGTCAAAACCTGGGTCAATGCCGGTTAGAACTCGAAACTCGAAATTCCAGTTTTTCCGTTGACACTTCTTTACAAAGAACGAATGTTGAATTGCGTTACAATCGCCTCCCCTGTATGGACCAATTATTAATCATCGACGATGACGTCGCTCTCTGCGAGCTGGTCACGGAATATTTAGAGCCGCACGATTTTAAGATCACGTCAGTTCATCGCGGCGATGCGGGCGCCGAGCGGGCCCTGTCCGGGGAGTACGCGCTGGTTGTGCTCGATGTGATGTTACCGGGGCTCAATGGGTTTGAAGTGCTGAAGCGCATTCGCTCGGAATCGAAAGTCCCGGTGTTGATGCTTACCGCGCGCGGCGACGACGTCGATCGTATCGTGGGGTTGGAAATAGGAGCCGACGATTACCTCGCCAAGCCTTTTAACCCTCGTGAGTTGATGGCGCGCATCCGCGCCATTCTGCGGCGGACGCAGTCAGACAATTCGGACAGCGCCAATGCACAGCAATCCAGACTGCTGATTGCGGGCGACCTGGAACTCGATGCCGGCACCCGCGTCGTCCGTCGAGACGGCCAGGTCATCGAATTAACCGCGGTTGAGTTTGATCTATTGGAACGCCTGCTGCGCGCCGCGGGAACAATCATTACTCGCGAACAATTGTCAAAAGAAGTGTTGGGCCGCAAGCCGTCGCCTTTCGATCGCAGTATCGACATGCACATCAGCAACCTGCGCAAAAAGTTAGGCCATCAGGTCGGCGATATAGAACGAATCAGGACGGTCCGCGGCGTTGGCTACATTTACGCAGTAAGTTAGAGGAACAACATTGGGTCGCAGTCTTTTCTTAAAAATATTTTTGTGGTTCGGAGCCACGGCGCTGACGGTAATCATCGGCACATTCCTGGTCGGCGAACTGTTGCGCCCGGAACCATTTCGTCCGCCAAT
>DATENN010000165.1:0-6329 GCA_035275045.1 Pyrinomonadaceae bacterium | reverse complement strand
GAGGACTCAAGCCTGCTGTCGCGGCTGTTTCGCTATCGCTTTCGTGGTACCGGGGAACTCGGAGGCCACAGCTTCGGGAATCTGTTTCTCGCGGCATTGAGCGAGGTGACCGGTGATTTTACCGAAGCCGTCCGCCTATCGTCAGAGGTGCTCGCGAGCAAAGGTCATATCTTCCCCGCTACGATCAGCGACGTGCGACTGGTGGCGGAACTGGATAATGGCAACGTCGTTCGCGGTGAAACGCAGATTTCAGCGTCCCTGGGAGCAATACGTAACCTGCGACTTGAGCCCGAACAATGCTTGCCGCTCCCTCAGGCTTTAAAAGCAATCCGGGCGGCAGACGTGATCACAGTTGGTCCCGGCTCTTTGTACACCAGTATCCTGCCCAATTTGTTGGTGTCGCGAGTGTCACAAGCGATTGGCGAGAGCGCCGCGACGAAAGTCTTCATTTGTAATTTAATGACGCAGCCGGGTGAGACCGACAATTACTCAGCGCGTCAACACCTGGAAACGATTAAGCAGTACGCTCCTGAGATTCATTTCGATTTCGTCGTCGTAAACGATCGCCGCATTACCGCCGAGCAATCCGAACGTTATGCGCTTGAAGGCGCCAAGCAGATTGGCATTGACGATAACTGTTTAGAAGAAGCCCTGGACCAGACAACGCAAATTATCCGCGCGGACCTTCTTGAGCAGGGTGAAAAAGTCAGGCACGATTCAGCTTTACTAGCGCAGGTGGTAATGTCGTGCCGGGAACTAGCTTGCTCCCGCACTGTGGTTCCCGCTTAACTGAATGTCCAAAGATTCGCACCCGCCTCAACCACAATCGCTCGACGTACTTATTCTAGCTGCTGGTCTCGGCACCAGAATGAAGTCGAGGCGCGCGAAAGTGTTGCATTCGCTGGGCGGATTGCCACTTATCGCCTACGTTTGCCGCACAGCGCTGGCGCTCGATCCCCATAAGGTTTATGTCGTCGTCGGTCATCAGGCTGCGGAAGTTGAAGCGGCCGTGCGCGAACAGATCGATCACGATGTTGAATTCGTAATGCAGCAACAACAGCGCGGTACCGCCGACGCCGTACTGGCGGCGCGATCACAACTGGCGGAAAGCGACTCGCTGGTAGTCATTCTTTCCGGCGACGTGCCGTTGTTGAAGACGCAAACTCTCAGCGATTTCATCCAGCAACACCGCGCAAGCGGCGCGGCCTGTTCCATTCTCAGCGTGCGTTTGGAAAATCCGACCGGTTACGGTCGAATGGTGCGTGACTCCCACGACCGTTTCCTGCGAATCGTTGAGCAGCGTGACGCGTCTGAAGAAGAGCGCAAGATACGCGAAGTCAATTCCGGGATTTACTGTTTTGACAGCCGCAGACTTTTTGCTGCTCTTGAAAAAGTAAAGCCGGCGAATGATCAAAAGGAATTTTATCTAACTGATGTCGCGGAGATTCTGTTACAGGAGGGCGAGCGAGTGAATATTTATCTGCATGGCGACGCTCGCGAAGTTTCCGGTATCAACACGCGCTCCGAACTGGCTGAATTTGAAAATCTGCTACGGCGCAACACTGTCCGAAAACTCATGTTAGAAGGAGTTACTTTTCTGGATCCAGCGCGCGCCTACATTAGCGCGAACGCTCAAATTGGTCAGGATTGCATTATTCATCCCGATGTTACTATCGAAGGCGCAACCAAGCTGGGAGATGAATGCGAAGTGCGGTCGGGGACCCGCATAACCAACTCGCAGATCGGAAACAATGTTTTGATTAAAGATCATTGCGTGATTATTGATTCGATTATTGACGCGAATTGCGCGGTTGGACCGTTCGCGCACCTGCGAATGAACGCTACACTTGAAGAAGGCGCAGTAGTTGGCAATTTTGTCGAGGTTAAGAAATCGACGTTGGGCCGCGGCAGCAAGTCGATGCATCTGACATATCTCGGCGATGCAACTGTTGGGAAACAGACGAACATCGGCGCCGGTACGGTGACGTGTAACTATGACGGCAAGGACAAGCACCGGACGATCATCGAAGACAACGTGCGTATTGGCTCGGACACCATGTTGGTGGCTCCAGTGACCGTTGGATCAGGTTCGGTAACCGCGGCTGGCTCAGTTGTCACTGAAGATGTGCCGCGCGATTCGCTTGTCGCGGGTGTACCGGCGAGAGTCAAGAAAAAACTAAGAGGCAACGACGAAGTGTAGTGGTCAAACGCCTATCGTGAGTTAACAAGGAAATCATATGTGCGGAATTGTCGGATACGTCGGAAACAAGCAAGTTGTGCCATTAATTATCGATGGCCTTCGCAAACTCGAGTACCGTGGTTATGACTCGGCCGGTATCGCCGTCGTCAACGAGGGACACGATCTTGAGATACGCCGCGCCGAAGGCAAACTGCGCAACCTGGAAGAAACCATCCGCCTGAGCCCGCTCGATGGAACCTATGGGATTGGGCATACCCGCTGGGCCACCCACGGACGGCCTACTGAAGAAAACGCGCATCCGCATCGCGATTGCACTGGACGCGTGGTCGTGGTTCACAACGGCATCATTGAAAATTATTTACAACTGAAGGAACAGCTACGTAAATCGGATCATAATTTTGTCACTGAGACTGATACCGAAATCATTGCTCACCTGATCGAGGAATATCTCAAGAAGAACAATCATTTTGAGGATGCTGTCCGCAGCGCGATGCAGGATTTGCGGGGCATCTTCGCGCTATCGATCATCAATGCGGACCAGCCGGATACGATTATTGCGGTGCGCCAGGGGCCGCCCGTGGTAATCGGTTTAGGCGACGGCGAGTTTTTCGTCGCTTCCGACATCCCGCCGATTCTTCAACACACTCGCGACGTTTTCTTCCTTGGCGACGGCGAAATGGCGGTGATTACAAAAGAGGCCGTGCGAGTTACCGACTTTGAAGGAAACTCGGTGCAGCCGGCGATCCAGCGGATCACGTGGGATCCGATCATGGCTGAAAAGGGCGGCTTCAAACATTTCATGCTCAAGGAAATCTATGAGCAGCCGCGTTCAGTCCGCGATACGGTGCAGGGTCGTATCTCGTTGGATACCGGCAAGGTATTTCTCGACGAGATGAAGAACATCACCGAGGCCGACTTCAAGCGTTTTACGTCAATCAAGATCGCGGCCTGCGGTACATCCTGGCATGCGGGTCTGGCCGGCAAGTACATGATCGAACAGCTCGCCCGCATTCCTGTCGATGTGGATTACGCGTCGGAATTTCGTTATCGCGATCCAGTGATGGACGACAATTCGCTGCTGCTCGTAATCTCACAATCAGGTGAAACCGCCGACACCATCGCGGCGCTGCGAGAAGCAAAGGAAATGGGTTGCAAGGTGCTTGCAATCTGCAACGTGTTTGGTTCGATGATTACGCGGGAAGCTGATGGCACCGTGCTAACGCATGCTGGTCCTGAAATTGGTGTTGCCTCGACAAAAGCTTTCACCTGTCAGATGGTGGCGCTCTATTTGTTGGGACTATATCTGGGCAACATTCGCGGCACCTTATCGGCAGACGAAGCAAAGCATCACGCGCAACAACTCGCGGAGTTGCCGGTTAAGCTCGAACACTTGCTCAATGAGTCCGACGACATTGAGGAGCTTTCCAAAGAGTTCTTTCGGGTTACGGATTTTCTTTATCTTGGCCGCGGGATTAATTTTCCGGTGGCATTGGAGGGCGCGCTCAAACTAAAAGAAATTTCGTACATCCACGCAGAAGGTTACCCGGCCGGTGAGATGAAACATGGACCAAATGCCCTGATTGATGAGCGGCTTCCGGTTCTTTTCGTTAACACGCAGGAAGCAGGCAATCGTTCGTCAGAGCTGCGTTACGAGAAAACCCATTCCAACATTGTCGAAGTGAAGGCTCGCGAAGGCATCGTAATCTCCGTGCTAACTGAGGGCGACACCATGTCGTCCGTTGTTTCTGACTACGTCATCAATATTCCCCCGGCGAGCGATCTGCTGTGTCCGATTCTTTCGATCATCCCACTTCAGCTGCTCGCGTATCACATCGCTGTCCGACGCGGCTGTGATGTGGACCAGCCACGGAATTTAGCAAAGTCGGTGACTGTTGAGTAACTACGACGTCAACTGTTTTAGTTCAAGCGCGTTCGTTATCGCGTGACCGCCGATGTCGTTATTGAAATAGGCGTAAACGTCGATCCCGTTTGCTCGCCAACTATTGATGCGCTCCGCCCAGTGCGCAAGCGCCGCCGCAGAGTAAGACCCGCGATACTTCGCCGCGCCAGGGCCGTGAAAACGCAGATAAGTAAAGTTTGCGGTCAACTCCAGTGGCGTTTTCATCCGCGCCAAATCGTGAATGCAAAACGCTGCGTTGTATTTGCGCAGCACCTCGTAGGCATCTTTCACCAGCCAACTCTCGTCGCGAAATTCAAGGACGTATCGATATTGCGCCGGCATGACCGCGAGAAAATTGTCGAGCCGCTCAAGATTGAATGACCAGTTTGGCGGTAATTGAAACAGAATCGGGCCGAGCTTTGGTTCCAGACGCGCGACGTTCGCGAAGAATTTCTCCGACGACGATGCAGGATCCTTAAGTTTCTTCATGTGAGTGATGAAGCGGCTGCCCTTCACTGCATAAAGAAATTTTGGCGGTGAATTGTCGCGCCACGAATCGAACGTTGTAGGTAACGGCAGGTTGTAAAAACTGTTGTTGATTTCTACCGTGTCAAAGTGTTGAGCGTAAAACGCGAACATTTTGCCGGCAGGAAGTTTTTCCGGATAAAAGAGGCCTAGCCAGTGTTTGTAATGCCAACCCGAGGTCCCAATGTAAGCCTTGCCCTGCATGATCGAGCCCACTGTAACTCAGTCACAGTGGGCTCCGAAATGGTTGCAACGATTGGATTGAAAGTTAATGAATCGAGCGCGCGACTTCGGTTCGGCTTTCGACTCGCGAGTTCCTCAGAATGTTGTTCACAAACTCCGCCACCAGGATTCGGCCTTCAGCGCGGCGAAACTCATAAGTAGTCACGACGGAGTTTTGTTCAGTCCGCTCGGTTACCCGAACGGGTTCGCCCAGAAGTCGCACAACCTGCTCGGTACTCAATCCTTCTTTTAAATACGTCGTCGTCGGGCCGACGCGCACGACGCTCGCTTTGTGCGATGGCGCGCGACGCGCAGGCTGCGCTGAGCTGTTTACAGCGGCAATCATGATAGCGACGGCGATGACCAAAATCTTTAACATAATCTTTCTCCTCACTTGCTAACGCGTAAGTCATCGCCGGAAAGGTTCATTCGCCATCTTTCGAGGAGATTTTCTGTTTTCCTGGTCTTCCGGCAGGCCTTTGGGCAGATATTTGGGAGCTTATTTCCGGCGCGCTTCCCTTTCCAGTAATTGTTTCTTGCGCCCCAACCCCCAACGATAACCGCCGAGCGATTGGTCTTCGCGAATCACTCGATGACACGGAATTACCAGGGCAACCGGATTCGTGGCGCACGCGCGGGCAACCGCTCGCACTGCCTTTTCCTGTCCAATTGCTTTTGCGACAGCGGTGTAGGAATAAGTCTCGCCACGCGGAATCTTTTGCAGTTCCTGCCACACGCGCCGTTGAAACGCTGTCGCGCGAATGTCGAGCGGCAGGTCGATCCTTGGCAATTTGTCATCCAGGTAATTGACAATCGTGTTTAGCGCTGATTGTAGCTGCCCTTCATCACGCTGAATCCGTGCCGCCGAAAATTCCGCGCGCAGGTCTTTGGTTAGTTCGATATCCGTATCGCCTAGCTTCACCGAACAAATTCCTTTTTCCGTCGCGGCTATCAGCAGACGACCGAGGGGGCTGTCGCCGATCGCGTAACGGATCGAAGCGCCTTTGCCGGCTTTGCCATACGTCGCCGGCGTCATGCCCAGTTGCGACCCAGCGACTTCGTACAAGCCGCTACTCGAACCAAAACCCGCGTCATAAATTGCGTTAGTAACTTTTTCGCCCGACCGCACGCCGTTCCTGAATTTGTTAAGACGAACCGAGGCTGCGTATTCAGCCGGCGACATTCCCATGACATTTTTAAACGTGCGTTGCAGGTGAAACGAACTGACGGCCGAATCACGGCTGAGCCGTTCAAGAGTTGCGACCTCGCCATCGGTATTGAGCTGTTCGATCAAGCGGCAGACTTTTTCGACCATTTGCATTTGCGGATCGCTGAGTTTTTCGTCACGCGGATTACAGCGCAGGCAAGCGCGAAAGCCGGCGCGTTCGGCTGCGGCGGGCAAATTAAAGAAGGAAACGTTTGCTCGCTTCGGCCGCCGCGACGCACACGATGGACGGCAATAAATCCCCGTCGTCCTAACAG
>DATENN010000164.1:0-3745 GCA_035275045.1 Pyrinomonadaceae bacterium | reverse complement strand
ATAGTCATCGAAAAATTTTGTTATCGAATTCGTTTTAACGGAGGGTACGGTTTTTTCCTTAGCAGTTTTCTTTGCCGATGATTTCGGCGGCGCTTTGGGAAGCAGTGCTTCGGGAACGTCGGGCGGTTCGCCGTTATCGATCACATGGAGGACCTTTGCGCCTTTCATTACTTCGTCGGCCCCGCCGATATGATCGGGATGAGGATGCGTCGCGATGAAATAATCAATTTGCTGGACGTTGTATCTTTTCAACGCGTCCAAAATGACTTTGCCTTTGTTTACGTCGCCTGCATCAATCAGGACGGATGTCCCGGTAGGCGAAATGATAAGAATTGAATCACCGTCAACCGGTCCCACATCGAGAATGTGGACCTGGAGTTCCTTGCCTGACGGCGCGGGCGGTTTAGTTTTCCACCACGGCAGGACGTATTTCCAACCGACGTAACCGGCCGGAATCATCAGCAGAACAAGAATCGCCCCGGCACACCCGCATCCTTTTGTGACTGACCGCGCCATGCTTTACGCCTCGAATGTCGCGGCCTCGTGATCGCGCTCCCACATCGTCTCAGCATCGCTGGTAATTCGCGTTGGATATTGTTCGTTCCAACAAGCAACGCAGGACGAATCGCGCGAGATGCCAATCGCTCGAATCATGCCGTCCAGCGAAAGATAGCCAAGCGAGTCGGCTTCGATAAACTTGCGCACTTCATCAATCGACATCTGCGCCGCGATCAGGTCAGCCTTATTTGGAGTATCGATGCCGTAGTAACACGGGCTGATGGTTGGCGGACAACTGATGCGCAGGTGTACTTCATGTGCGCCGGCCTCCCGGACCATGCGTACAATTTTTTTTGAAGTCGTACCGCGCACGATCGAATCATCAATCAGAACGACGCGCTTGCCGGCAATCAGCTCGCGTACCGGATTGAGTTTTATGCGCACACCGAAAGAACGAATCGACTGCCGCGGCTCGATGAAAGTGCGGCCAACGTAATGATTTCTAACCAATCCAAAACGAAAACTCAGCCCGCTTTGAGCGGAGTAACCAATCGCCGCGACTGTTCCTGAATCCGGGACGGGCACCACTACATCCGCATCCGCCGGTTGCTCAATCGCGAGTTGCGCGCCCATGCGATGTCGCGCTTCGTTTACCGATTGCCCATAAATCAACGAATCGGGACGCGCAAAGTAAACATGCTCGAACAGGCACATCGAGGTTCTCTGCCTCGGCAAGGGATGGGACGAACGCAACCGGTCATGGTTGATTACCAGCATCTCGCCCGGCTCAACGTCGCGTACGTACTGAGCATCGATCAGATCAAACGCGCAAGTTTCGGAGGCGATCACCCAGGCGTCGCCCAGCCGCCCCAACGCCATTGGTCGAAAGCCGCGCGGATCGCGGATCGCAATCATCTCGTCGGGCGTTAAAAACAACATCGAAAACGCGCCTTCGGTATCGCGCAGAACTTCCGGGATTGCTTCTCGCACTGATGATGCTTTTGAGCGCGCGACGCCATGCAAAATTACTTCAGTATCGGAAGTAGCCGAAAAAATGGCTCCCTCCCGTTCAAGCTTGCGCCGCTCTTCACGCGCGAACGGCAAATTTCCGTTGTGACAGACTGCAATCTGGCCGTGCTGGCAGGTAACCAAAAAAGGTTGCGCTTCGCGAATTGAAACTTCACCTGCAGTTGAGTAACGCACGTGGCCAATTGCGGTTGCTCCGGGCAAGCGATCCAAAGTTGATTGATCAAACGCGTCAGCAACGTGACCCATCGCGCGTTCGAGCCTAATCTCGGAACCATTCGACACGCTGATCCCGCACGATTCCTGTCCGCGGTGCTGTAACGCGTAAAGCCCAAGGTAGGTTAAGCGCGCCGCTTCGGGATGGCCGTAAATACCAAAGACGCCGCATTCATCTCTGAACTTGTCTTGTTCCATGACAGACCCGCGTTGTTGTTTGAGAAAACGACAGCGAGCTTACTTCGCATCAACCGCCGTTTCAACTGGAACGGTGATCCGTGAATACCCAAAATCTTTTGAGTTGGGTATCATGGGCTTTCGCCACCAAGCGCAACTCCCCGATTTGAAGCTCGCAGTAGATTACTGAATTAAGGAACCAAACACTTCAATGAAACGTGTTTTTTTCATTCTAATCGTCGTAGTTGCGATTGCAATTGCTCCAGCATTACTCGTAGCGCGCAGCAGCGCGCCTGCAAGTGCCGCGCAGAACTATTCGAAACAGTGCGCCACTTGTCATGGAAAGGATGGGCGAGCCAAGACACTCAAGGGAAGAGTAAAACACGCTCGTAATCTGACGGACGCGGGCTGGCAGGAGCAAGTTACCGACGAGCGCATCTTTAATTCCATCATGAATGGCAAGGGTAAGATGCCATCGTACAGCAAGAAGCTTTCCGAAGCCGAAATCGACGCGCTCGTTAGTTACGTGCGCGCTTTGAAAAAATAACTAAACCGCTCAGGGAGTCGCCGCGCTTTGTCTGAAACGAGATGAAGACGCAAAACGCAATTTTCCGTCTTACAATTTTGTCGCTGCGCAGCTTGCTGGTCGCAGGGCTCATATTTTGCGGCTGGCTTATTTATTCAAAACTTCCTCATCATTCCGTCGATTCTGAAGCGGCCGCCAGCGAGACGAGCTTACAAATTGCCCTACGCCCCACCGAAATCAATGCTGCTTCGCTGGAAATTCCAATAGAGCTTTACCCGGTCGATGTGGTTGCGGTGCGACACGAATATTTTACCGAGCGTCGCGCGGGCAAGCGCTTTGATGATTTTCTAAACGAGCGCATGCAGGGTCGTCATCCAATCAACGCAACGCTGGACAAGAATGGCGAGGTCACTGTGGCTGTACCCGCCGGCAGTTGGTGGTTGCACGCTGTGCTGTCCGGCGATGAAGATGTCGAATGGCGTGTGCCGGTGAATGTTAGTGGCCGCAAACAACTGGTGGAACTCACTTCGGAAAATGTCTACACACGAACCAAGAGCTTTTGAGCCAGATGTCAGAGGTTAGATGTCAGATGTGAGATGTGAGAAGTCAGCGTCAGAAGTCAGCGTCAGAAGTCAGAGGTCAGAGGTCAGAGGTCACAGCGGTGAGCGCGCATCGGGCGGTAGAGTTTCCGGCTGACATCCGACATCTGACATCTGACTTCTGACCTTTGACTTCTGCTCTCTTTATGCAGGCCCTTCGCTTCGATAAGAAAAAATTAGCGGTGCGCGAAATTGCAAAGCCGCAACCCGACCGCGAGGTCCTGGTACGCGTGCTGTTATCGGGAATCTGTAACACTGATCTCGAAATCGCGCGCGGTTATGCCGGCTTTCGCGGCACTCTGGGCCATGAATTCGTAGGCAAAGTTGAGGAGGCAGAAGACGCTTCATTGCTTGGCAAGCGAGTCGTTGGCGAGATCAATGCCGGTTGCGGCGAGTGTGAGCTATGCCGCGCAGGTGATCCGCGACACTGTGCCAAACGAACTGTGCTTGGAATAGTCGGCCGCGACGGCGCCCACGCAGAATTTCTAAAACTTCCGCGCGTGAATCTGTTCGAAGTTCCGGATGTTTTAATTGACGAACATGCCGTATTTACCGAACCGCTGGCTGCAGCGTGTGGTGTGCTGGAGTGTGTGCAGATAAAAAACGGCGACGCCGTTGCGATAATTGGCGACGGCAAATTGGGATTGCTGTGCGCGCAGGTAGTCGCGCTGACCGGCGCTCAGGTGGTTGTCTTTGGGAAGCA
>DATENN010000163.1:0-2544 GCA_035275045.1 Pyrinomonadaceae bacterium | reverse complement strand
GATTTCTTTGCACTACTTGTAGGACCTACCTAGAACCTGAAACCAACGCCAACACTCGCCTGGAGGTTGTGTTGAGTTTCTGCCGCGCGCGGCACAACAACCAACTCGCCCGTCGACGGATTGCGCGCTGCTACTAACCTCTGCGCGCCGAAATGAATCATTGTGTCACCCACGTCGAAACGAATGATTGTGTTCTTTGTGGGATAGACTTCGCCGACTCCACCGAGGTCGAAGGCAAAGTTCGTCGTGGCATTCGCCTGAAAGCATGCGATCGGCGGTGGGAAGATGGCCACGCACGCACCCTGTAGCTGGTATTCGCCGCGGCTCATCCGGACAAAACCCGGCCGCGCTTTTACGAACAAGCCGCCCTTATCAAATCGCTGTCCAACTTTCGCACCGAATAAGCCTTGAAATTTCTGTCCGCCATCTTCAGCGCGGTCCTGCGGGAAAAAATTGCCTTCCGCTTCCACACCGATATTGTCCGAGAAGTTGTAACCAAACCGTCCGCCAAAACCCCAATTGTTGTTGTGGTCGTCACTGAAGGTTGCGCTGCCGGCAGTTCCGCTAAATGTAATCGCAGGCAGACGAAGCAGCGTTCCCTGGGCGCCTACTTCAAATTTCTTTTCGTCTGTCTGGGCCTGCGCCTGCTGGAGTCCAAAAGCTACTAACGCGACCAGCGCAAAGACCCGAATTGATTTCGTAAACATAAACCCTCCTGGTTGCAATGAGATAGTTAAACGCAGTCAATCGGCGTCAGTTCAAATATTTCCGACCCTGCGAAATTGTTATTTGGGGAGAACGTGAAAGGAGACTGGGCTCCTTAGATGACTGAAGAGGTGCTGGATGGTTGCAAAGGCATACAAAAATTTCAACGTCTAGCCCGGAGGCCAGTTTAGTGGCCGGCCACCCAGGACATGAACGTGCAAATGGAAAACGGACTGACCCGCGCCTGCGCCAGTGTTGATGATCGTGCGGTAGCCGCCTGCTTCTAAACCGGAGGCGTTAGCAACCTGCGCCGCAACGCGTAGCAAATGACCGAGGAGCGGCTCATCTTTTTGCGAAGCGTCGTCAAGCGAATCAAGATGCTCGCGCGGAATCACCAATAAATGCGTTGGCGCCTGCGGATTAATGTCCCGAATCACTACTGCGCGATCGTCTTCTTTGACGAAGTCAGCGGGAATTTCGCGAGCGATAACGCGACAAAATAGGCAGTCAGTTTCTGGCATGGTTACGTGGCACGGATTTCAGTCCGTGCGGGTTTACTAATACAGAGTCTGTGGCACAGACTTCAGTCTGTGTGACGGATACACAGACTAAAGTCTGTGCTACTACGCTTCTGCCGGGAGTGCCGGCGCGGCCGCTTGTGACAGTGGCGCCGTCACCGACTCGCGAATGCGCTCAATGTCTGCGCCCACTGCACGCAGCTTGGCTTCAATTTTTTCGTAACCGCGATCGATGTGATAGACGCGATCGATCATCGTCTCGCCATTCGCTACCAACCCCGCCAAAACGAGCGATGCTGAAGCGCGAAGATCCGAAGCGATTAACGGAGCGCCGTTCAACGCCTTCGCTCCGGTCACACTGGCGCTGTGACCATCGATGAAAATGCTTGCGCCCATGCGCTGCATTTCTGAGGCGTGCATAAAACGGTTTTCAAATACAGTTTCGTTTATCACGGCCGTACCGCTTGCCTGCGTCATCAGCGCCATGTACTGCGCCTGCATATCTGTTGGGAACCGCGGATACGGCTGTGTTTCGACATCTCGGGAAATCAGGCCGTTGCCGGCCGAAACTGTCAGGGTTGTCTCGTTGCTTTCATTTATCTGTACGCCGGCTTCGCGAAACTTTTCGATCACCGCGGTCAGATGATCCGGTCGGCAATCGCTTATTTGTAAGTCGCCTCTCGTGATTGCCGCGGCAGCGATAAATGTTCCGGTCTCGATTCGATCCGGAATGATGGTATGTTCCGCTGCGCCCAGCGATTTAACTCCCTGAATTGTTACGGTGCTGGTGCCGGCCCCGGAAATCCTTGCCCCCATCTTGTTCAGGAGATCAGCCAAGTCCGTAATTTCCGGTTCGCACGCGGCGTTGTGCAATATGGTAGTGCCTTCAGCGAGACTCGCCGCCATCAACAAATTTTCCGTTCCCGTCACGGTCACTTTATCGAAATGAATTTCCGCGCCCTGCAAGCGTCCACCCTTAGGCGCGCGCGCAATCACATTGCCGCCTTCCAGTCTGACCTGCGCGCCGAGTTCTTCGAAAGCCTTCAGGTGAAGGTCGATCGGCCTGGTGCCAATTGCGCAACCTCCGGGCAATGAAACTTTGGCTTTGCCGAACCGAGCCAGCAATGGACCAAGCGCCAGCACCGATGCGCGCATCGTTCTAACCAGTTCGTAGGGCGCTTCAAAAATTTCGATATGGTTTGCGCTGATTTTGTGAGTGCGCAATTCAGGCGTCAGCACCGTCGCGCCAAGATCCTCGAGTAAACGGCGCTGCGTAATGATGTCGCGAACGTACGGCAGATTGTGCAGCGTGACCGTCTCT
>DATENN010000162.1:0-8173 GCA_035275045.1 Pyrinomonadaceae bacterium | reverse complement strand
GGTTCGAGCCGGCATACGCGCCTTGCTCGACGGCATGAAAGAAATTGAGGTAGTTGGAGAAGCAGAGGGCCCGCGTCAAACCGTAGAACTCATAAGATTGACTAAGCCGGAAATTCTGCTGCTGGATGTCGCGGCAACTGGGACGGGGCTGGCAACGGTGGAGGATGTCGCGCATCGTTTTTCAACGGTCCGCATAATTGTGCTGGCTGTCGAAGAAAACGAAGCATTGGCGGTTAAGATGTTAAGAGCAGGGGCGGCTGGTTTTATTTCCAAGACAACGGCGAGCACCGAGCTCGAGATGGCGATTAGGACCGTTGCCAGGGGTGAAGATTATGTGGCGCCAAACATTTCAAGGCAGGCGTTACTGGCTTACTTGAAGAAATCAGATGCCAGCGAGTACGAGCCACAACTCACGTCGCGCCAGTCTGAGGTATTACAGCTGATTGCCGAAGGACTGGGTACGAAAGAAATTGCGCGCCGATTGGAAATTAGTGTTAAGACAGTCGAAAGTCATCGGACTCAAATTATGAATCGATTAGATATGCACGATATTCCCAGTCTGGTGCGCTATGCAATTCGCATCGGCCTGATAAACATCGATTAACCTGCTTCACAACCGCCCACACTTCGATGGATCAGGAATCGCCTTAGCAACAATCAGGTTTCTCCTGATTGTGCGGAAAACCACATAGTTCTACATTCGCGCACCTGGATCTTCCTTATTTGTCCCGCAGCGTTTCGCCCTACGCGCGTCTCAATACTCAGACCATCCAGCGATTCTTCCAAAGAGAATAAGACCCGGAATCTTTGAAATTCAACGACCTGAGGCTGTTGGGCAGGAATCCGTAGCCCGGTCTTCAAGCGTAAATTCCTCGCATCAAACTTATGAACGACTCCCCCGTCGAAGAACTGTCGTCATGCGTGTCGGCCCAGCCGGCAGATCTGGTTACCTTGTTGTCGCAGAAAGTCGTTGGTCAATCCGCAGCGACAAAGGCAATCGTTCCCTATGTGTACATGTACCAATCGGGGTTGTCTCCGCAAAACCGGCCCGCTGGAGTGTTCCTGTTGCTTGGGCCAACCGGAACCGGCAAAACGAAAACGGTTGAAGCAATCGCCGAGTTATTGCATGGCAGCGAAAAGAAAGTAGTGAAGATCGATTGCGGCGAGTTCCAAATGGAGCACGAGACCGCAAAACTGGTTGGCGCTCCTCCCGGATATCTCGGACATAGAGAAACCACTCCAATTCTCACCCAACAGCAATTAATAGAGGCGACCAGCGAAGCTTCGGATCTCGCCCTGGTTCTCTTTGATGAAATCGAGAAGGCGGCGCATTCGATCACCCAGTTGTTGCTTGGCGTTCTCGATAAAGGGCTATTGCGGCTTGGCGACAATACCGCGGTCAATTTCGAAAAGACGCTGATCTTTTTTACCAGCAACCTTGGCGCGCGCGAAATGTTGAAGGAAATCAATCCGGAAATTGGTTTTCATTCTACGGCCAGCCGCTCTCAAACAGACATGGCGGGTCGCCTGGAGAGCATCGCCCTGGGCGCGGTGCGAAAACGTTTCTCACCAGAGTTTGTGAACCGCATCGACGCAGTCGTTACCTACAGCCCGCTTACGCGGGAAGCAATGGAATTGATTCTGGACCACGATATTCGCGCGCTACAACAACACGTGAATTCGAGACTCGGAGACCGCTGTTTCTCCATCGATCTTACGACGAAGGCGCGCCAGTTTCTGTTACAGCGTGGCATCAGTGAGGAATATGGAGCACGTGAGTTGAAGCGCACCATTCATCGTCAATTGACCCAGCCGCTTGCCACGATGGTGGCGCGCGGAGAGATTCACCCCGGATCAGAAATAACCGTTACGGTTAATAACAATAATGACGAACTGGTTATCAAGTCGCTTGGGAAACAGGCCGTCGCCAGTCCGCGGAAACCATTGATCCTGATCGTTGATGACAATCACGATTTACTGTTTTTTCTCGCTGCTGAAATGCAGGAGCAGGGTTGGGAGATGCTGATTGCGGAAAACGCGGCGCAGGCCCGGCTGGCGTTTTACCAGCGTAGACCGGACGTAGTGCTAATCGATTACATGCTGGGAGAGGATGACGGTTTGCACCTCGCATTGGAGTTACATCAACAGGCGCCGCAGACTCGGTTGATATTAATGACCGGCGGTGGTTTTGGAGATGATGAACTTATGGTCTGCCAAAAGCACGACTTTCCAATTCTCTTTAAACCTTTTCTGGCTCGCGATGTCTTGAATCTGATCCATGGACCCTTTGGCCGTATGCCCGCCGCTGGTATGTCGAGGAGCGCCGGCATTTCATGAAGATCTTGCGGAATCGCGCGTCTCGCCCTGAGCAGGGTGATGCGTGATAGCGAAGAAGGGTGCCGACTTGGGGCGAGTGTGGCGCCCTTCTTCATTACCTGAGTCAACGCTCCGGGTCTAGTCGCTAACTTGAAAACGTCAGCCAAGCTTGCCGAAACGTTCATTGCGGCACAACGGATGCCCAGGAACGGGCGCGCATGTTCCGGAAGTCAACACGCGCCGCACGAAAGATGGGACAAATCTCCGGAAGCGAAGAAAGATAAAAATGACTGGGGCAATTCAGTGCACCTTTTTGCGCCACGACTGAGGCAATCTGGCGCCACAGTTAGGCCGCTGAAAAGTCGGACGAACTCGCCGAAAAACTGCCGGGCTCGGAAGTGATTGATTGAGACGGCTATCTCAACCTCACAGATCCATCCTTCTGACGCAAACAATTATGGGAAATGGCCCCAGTGATATTAGTGCTTTAGCCGACGCGTCGTTCGAAATGTTTCGACTGGCATTTGAAGCCGCGCCCAATGCCATGGTCATGGTGAATGAACGTGGTGCGATTAATCTTTTGAATGCACAGGTGGAAAGCCTGTTTGGATATTCCAAAGATCAATTAATGGGCCAACCGATCGAGACGCTGGTGCCATCGCGTTTTCGCGAAGAGCATCCGGCACATCGCCAGATGTTTGCCGCAAATCCGACCAGTCGCGCAATGGGCGCGGGCCGCGATTTGTATGGGCTCCGCAAAGATGGCACCGAAGTTCCGATCGAAATAGGACTCAACCCTGTCAGTACGCCGCAAGGCATGGTGGTGTTGGCCAGCATTATTGACATTACCGATCGCAAGAAAGCGCAAGAATCTCTAAGGCGTAGCGAGCAACAACTGGCCGGAGTAATCGCTTCGGCCATGGATGCCATCATTACCGTTGACGATGAGCAACGCATCGTACTTTTCAATAACGCCGCTGAAAGAATGTTTCTCTTCCCCGCCGAAGATACGATCGGACAACCGCTGGATCGCTTCATCCCGGAACGCTTTCGCGATGCTCATGAAGATCACATCAAAGCTTTTGGCAAAACCCACGTCACCAGAAGGACAATGGGAAAACTGGGTGCCCTGTACGGCCTGCGTGGCGACGGTGAAGAATTCCCTATCGAGGCCTCAATCTCCCAGATTGAATCTGATAATGGAAAACTCTTCACTGTGATCCTACGCGACATTACCGAGCGCAAGCGTGCCGACGAGGCGTTGCGGGAACAGGCCCGCATCCTCGATCTGGCCCCGGTGCTAATACGTGATCTGAACGGCCGCATCATGTTTTGGAACACTGGCGCGGAACAGATGTTTGGGTGGACCAAAGAAGAGGCGCTGGACAAGATTTCTCATACCCTGCTGCAGACAGAATTTCCGCGGCCGTTGGAGGAAATCAAAGCCAGGTTGTTCGCTCGCAATCACTGGGAAGGCGAGTTGAGTCACACCACCAAAGACAGCCAACGCATCATGGTCGCCAGTCACTGGGTGATACATCGCGATCAGCAAGGTAAAGCCAAAGCGATTCTCGAGGTTAACAACGATATTACGGAACGAAAGCAAGCCGAACGCGAGATTCGGCGACTAAACGAGGAATTGGAGCGGCGCGTCGCCGATCGTACGGCGCAGTTACAGGCCGCGAACAAGGAGCTCGAAGCTTTTTCATACTCAGTATCACACGACCTGCGCGCGCCGCTGCGACATATCAATGGATTCAGTCAGGCCTTGCTGGAAGACTACGGCGATCAACTCGACGGAACTGCGCACAGCTATCTCCAGGAGGTCAGAGCGGCCAGTCAGGAGATGGCCCAACTAATCGACGATGTATTGCAGCTTGCTCGAATTTCCCGCAGTGAGATGCGAAGCGAAGTCGTCGATCTAAGTACGATTGCACAGCATGTCTGCGCAGAACTCAAACTCAGCGAGCCGGAACGCAAGGTAGCCATTGACATTGAAAATAACGTCACGGCGCATGGTGATAAACGGCTGCTAAAAATCGTACTCACCAATCTGTTGGCAAATGCCTGGAAATTCACCGGGCGGCAACTTCATCCACACATTGCGTTTGGTCAGCAGAACAAAAATGGCGACAGAGTCTACTTCGTGCGCGATAACGGAGCCGGCTTTGATATGGCATATGTCGACAAGTTATTCGGTGCCTTCCAACGTCTCCATACCGCCGGCGATTTCGAAGGAACCGGCATCGGGCTCGCCACAGTTCAGCGGATTGTTAGTCGCCACGGCGGCCGAGTATGGGCCGAGGGTGAGGTTGACACCGGCGCAACATTCTATTTCTCGCTCGCTAAATCCACAGGGATACGAAATGCATAACAAAGTGATTCTGCTGGTTGAAGACAACGCGCGCGACGAGGCACTGACACTTCGCGCTTTAAAAAAGAGCAACATCGCAAACGACATCGTTGTGATGCGCGACGGCGTACAAGCGTTGAACTACTTCTTTGGAAGTGACGCCGGCGAAGAACTACTGCCGCTGCCGCAGCTTCTCTTGCTCGACCTAAAGCTTCCGAAAGTCAATGGCCTCGAAGTACTTCGAAAACTGAGGGCGAACGAGCGTACCAAACACCTTGCGGTTGTAGTGTTCACTTCTTCCAGCGAAGAAGAAGACATGATCAAAAGTTATGACCTGGGAGCTAACAGTTATGTCCGCAAGCCGGTTGAGTCCGAGCAGTTTGCCGAAGCGACGCGGCGCTTGGGTCTGTACTGGCTGCTGCTAAACGAGGTGCCTTCTACATAGCGAGACAGAACGGCCCGGTTGCGGAGAAGCGTGATGTGGAACTTATTTCAGCGCAAGTCAAAAGGATGGTTAACCGCGTCAGAGTATTTCAAACATCGTGAACGCAAATTGAAGAGAGATCCTCAGCGGGTTGCGAAGGAAAGAGAACAAGCGCGCTTGTGGGCCATTCGTATAGCGCATCAAAGAGAGATTCAGAAAACTTTGGATGGGAAAGGTTCGCACGGCACTGGCGATGAGTAAGAGTTTGAAAGTTTTGCATATCGAAGACTCTGAGTCGGACGTCGCCTTGCTTCAGCGTCATCTGAGAAGCGCCGGCTATGAGCTTACGTTTGACCGTGTCGATAACGCCGCGGCAATGGAAGCTGCGCTGAAAGAGAAAACCTGGGATGTAATCCTTTGCGATTATTCAATGCCGCGGTTCAGCGCGCTGGCGGCACTACAACTTATCAAAGAACAGGGGTGTGATCTTCCTTTCATAATTGTTTCAGGAACCGTGGGCGAAGCAGCTGCCGTCGATGCCATGCGCGCCGGCGCTCACGACTATTTGATGAAAGACAAGCTGGTCCGCCTGGTTCCGGCGATCGAACGTGAATTGAAGGAAGCGCAAAACCGTCGCTTGCAGCGCGACGGCCAAGATCAACTGCGATTACAAAGCGCGGCGCTGGAAGCGGCGGCAAATGCCATCATGATAACTGACCAGAAAGGAAGAATCGTCTGGGCGAACCGTTCGTTTACCGAGACCACGGGATTTTCGCTTGCCGAAGCCAGAGGCAAGAACCCGCGCTTTCTGAAATCCGGCAAGCACCCTCGCGAATTTTACAAAGAGATGTGGGACACGATTCTGGCGGGAAAAGTGTGGCGCAACACCATCGTCAACCAGCGTAAGGACGGCGCCTTAACACGCGAGGACATGACGATCACGCCAATTACCAATGGTGAAAAGAAGATCACGCATTTCGTGGCCATGAAGCAGGACATCAACAAATTGGAAGAGGCGCTCTCCGAAGTAAATCGCAAGAATGAAGAGCTGGCCGGAATGACGCAACAACTTTGGCAGGCGTCGAAATTGGCCACCATGGGCGAGCTGTCCGCCAGTATTGCTCACGAGCTGAACAACCCACTAGCCACCGTTGGTCTGCGCACCGAGGCATTGATGATGCAAACGGCCGAGGACGAACCGAAATACCGCGCCCTGGAAATAATTTCGCAGGAAGTCGACCGCATGGCCGCGCTGGTGAATAACCTGCTCCAATTCAGCCGTCGCAGTCACCGGCAAATCTCGACTACTGACGTCCGCGAGGAGATCGTCAACTCGATTGAGTTCGTTCAGTACCATTTGCGAAGTCGAAAGGTTGAAGTGCAACGCGAGTTTGCGAAAACGTTGCCTAACATTCACGCCGACCGGCAACAGTTGCGTCAGCTGTTTCTCAACTTGATTACAAACGCCAGCGATGCGATGCCGGACGGGGGAAGGCTCACCGTTCGCGCGGAATTGACGAATGTCGAAGGCGCCGACGCAGTCGCGGTTGAATTCGCGGACACCGGCGAGGGTATACCCGTCGAAAACCTGGAAAAGATCTGGGACGCATTTTTCACCACCAAAGCGGAAGGTAAGGGCACCGGGCTCGGCCTGGCAATTTGCCGCCGGATTATTGAAGAGCATAACGGAACGATCGAGATCCGAAGTGCCACCAATGTAGGAACGACGGTTCGAATGGTTTTTCCGGCAACAGAAGACCGATCGTCCAATCAACCCTAATTATGGAAAACAAGCTAGGAACAATTCTGGTTGTCGATGACGAAGTCGAACTAAAGAACGTTTTAGTCGAGGCCCTCAGTTCCCAGGGATTCGAGGTCGCTGGCTTCACGTCCGCGGCTCAAGCCCTGGCCTGCTTACGAGACCAATCATTCGATGTACTGCTTACCGATTTGATGATGGCCGACATGGACGGCATGGCGCTCGTGCGTGAGGCGTTACAGTTGGACCCGAATGTCGTCTGCATCATGATGACTGGCCAGGGCACCATTCAAACCGCAGTCGATGCGATGAAAAGCGGCACTTTTGATTACGTGTTGAAACCTTTTCGACTGCAAACGATGTTACCGGTGTTGACGCGCGCGATTAATACCCGGCACCTACTTTTGGAGAACGTTCAACTTCGCGAAGCGGTCGCCATACATGAACTCAGCGAAACGATAGCCTTCACACTCGATCAACAGACAATTCTCAGCAAGCTCGCTGATTCAGCTTTGCTTCAGAGCATGGCTGATGAAGTTTCAATTCTCATGCCGCTGGAAAACCGCGACGAGTTTTATGTTGCCGCAGTCCGCGGCGCGAAACGTGAGCGGCTGTTGGGCGAGCGAGTTCCCTTTGGCAATACGATTTCTGCGTGGGTGGCCCACCAACATCAGCCTTTGATTCTCAATGGCGAGGTTAACGACGAACGCTTTGTGGCGCTGTGGCCGCGCCCGGACATTCAGTCTTCAGTTTCCATCCCGATGCTGGTGGCTCAGAAACTGGTTGGGGTCTTGAACCTGAATGTAGTTGATCGGCCGCGTCGTTTCACACTCGGCCAGATGAAAGCCTTGACGATACTCGCCAGCACCGCTGCCGCGGCCCTGGAAAGCGCATCGCTCTATGCAAGAGTGCAAAAAGCAGAAAAGAATTACCGTTCGATTTTCGAAAATGCGGTGGAAGGAATTTTCCAGTCAACTCCGGGCGGACAATTCATAACCGTGAACCCGGCAGCCGCGCGCATCCTCGGGTACGCCTCGCCGGAAGAAGTAATCGATGAGGTCAGCGACATAGCGGAACAGATTTACGTCAATCCAATCGATCGCCGCGACTCTGAGCAGAAAGAAGACAAGTGTGGCTTCTTAAGAGCATTCGAGTTTGAAGCGTATCGCAAAGACGGCGAGAAGATTTGGCTATCACTGAATCGCCGCCGTGTGTATGACGAAAACGGCAACGAACTTTTTCGCGAAGGCAGTATTGAAGACATTACGGAACGCAAGCGTGCTGAAGCAGAACGATCGAAATTAACTACCGAAATCGAGGA
>DATENN010000161.1:0-13487 GCA_035275045.1 Pyrinomonadaceae bacterium | reverse complement strand
CGCGCAAGTGGTTGCTGAAGATCGATTGACCTCATTGCGAGGGATCGGCGACGCGCTCGCGTCGCAAATAAAACAACTTTATCTGACGGGTGAATCGTCGGTGTTACGAGGTTTGAAGAAAGACTTTCCGCCCGGCATCGTGGAACTGTCTGGTGTGCCCGGTCTTTCGCTCGGCAAAATCGCCACGCTTCACGAAGCATTAGGTATCACTTCCATCGCTGAACTCAAAGCCGCTGCGGAAGCCGGAAAGATCAGAGAGATCAAAGGTTTTGGCAAGAAGACTGAAGAGAAACTGCTTGAGACTTTAACCACGCACCGGCAACGGCCGAAGAAAGAACAACGGCTGCACCTACATCGTGCCTGGGCCACCGCCCAGCAGGTTCAAAATTTTCTTTCCGCATCTCCGGATATCGGTGAAATCGCTGTAGCCGGATCACTTCGTCGCTGGAAAGAAACCGTAGGGACCATTCGGTTAGTAGCGAAGACGAGATTTCCCTTAAACGTCATTGCATTCTTTTTACGTTTTCCGCTGATAGCTCAAGTAATCGAGCAAACCCAAACGAGTTGTATAATCAGATTAGTCGAAGGCGCAAAAGTTTCGCTGGTCGCAGTGGCGCCAGAAGATTTCGCATTTGCTGTCCTGAGCGAAACGGGATCGCAAAAGCATCTGGCTAAGCTGGAACAAGTCACCAGTAACAAAAAGCCAAAAACAAAATCGGCGCGATCGCCAAGAACCGAAACCGAAATCTACCGGCGTTGGGGCATGCAATACATTCCGCCGGAGTTGCGTGAGGACGAAGGCGAAATTGAAGCAGCGCTAAAAAATAAACTCCCTGAAGATCTGCTTCAGAACGAAGACATTCAGGGCATGGTCCATTGCCATACGACCTACTCGGACGGCAAGCACTCCGTTGAGGAGATGGCGCGCGCTGCTGAAGCGCTGGGAATGAAGTACATCACCATCACCGATCACTCACCGACCGCTTCTTACGCCGGCGGCTTAACCGTCGACCGTCTAATGCGGCAGTGGGACGAAATCGCTGAGGTCCAACAAAAGGTTAAGATAAGAATTCTGCGCGGCACCGAATCAGACATCACCGCCGATGGCCGTCTGGATTATCCGGACAACATTCTCGAGCAGTTTGATGTGATCGTCGGCAGCATTCACGCGCGTTATAAAATGGATTCAACAAAGATGACAAAGCGCATCGTCAGCGCCATGCGCGAGCCGGTCTTCAAGATTTGGGGACATGCGTTGGGGCGTTTGATTGAGCGGCGCCCATCTTTCGAGTGTGACGTCGAGAAAATTCTGGATGTGATTGCCGAATCGCGTGCAGCAATTGAAGTCAACGGCGATCCGTGGCGGCTTGATATGGAACCGCGCTGGTTGCGCGAGGCGCGCAAGCGAAAAATCAAGTTCGTGATTTCGGTTGATGCTCATTCGACCGGCGCGCTGAACAATCTGAAATACGGAGTTGCAATGGCGCGCAGAGGGTGGGTGCGGAAGGGTGAAGTGCTGAATACGCTAGGCATGAAAGCTTTTCAAAAAGCGGTGAAACCTGCATGATGGTCGCATTATGAAAACGCTGCTCTCAGGTTTAGTCCTCTTTCTGGCTGTTCTAACGTCGTCAACCTCCCAGTCATTGCAAGCCCAAAGCCTGGAGGACCAGCCGACCAGATTCTCATTACGCACACTGGCTCCATACAATTCTTACCGAAATGGGTATGAGACTTTGCCAGTTCGAGTTCTGGGCGGCGGCGGAGGCAAGCTGGGTGCTCGCGAGAAGTTTCGAATTCACATTTCCATGATTGGGAATTACACGTCCAAAAAAGTTGTAGCAGTGAAATTCAGTTTTTTAATCTTCAAATTTAGTGACTGGGACGCTCTAGTGGGAATGCAGCAAACGGACCTGGTGTCGATCGAGCTGGCGCCGTTTGAACGCCGACAGCTCGACCTTGTAATCGGCTACGTCGATGACATTCCTTTATTGAGCTATAAGCCTGAGGCACAGTTCCACATGGAACTTGCCGTTACCGAAGTTCATTACGATGACGGGTCTATCTGGCAGGGAACGGATTTGCCGCAGAAGCGAAACCTTCCGCACTCCTCTTGAGTTGCTTTAATTAGGCAGGGCCAAGTCGGACTTAGTTATGTCATGTCTGTTCTGTGGAATCGCGGCTGGTGAAGTAACCGCGTCCATCGTCTTCGAAGATCAGTTTTCAATTGCTTTCCTCGATCATCGTCCGCTCTTTCCCGGCCATTGTCTTGTAATTCCTAAAGCGCACTTCGAAACCTTAACGGATCTGCCGGCGGATCTCATGGGTCCGTTTTTCAAGAACGTTCAGATGCTGGCGGCAGCAGTACAGAGCGCAATGCAGGCGCAGGGAAGTTTTGTGGCAATTAACAATCGCGTCAGCCAAAGCGTGCCGCACGTTCACGTTCACATCGCTCCGCGCACAAAAGGTGATGGGTTGAAAGGATTTTTCTGGCCGCGCTCGAAATATAAGAACGAAACCGAAATCGCCGCGGTACAGCAGCTCATTCAAGCCGCTGTGCGCGAGATTAAAAGTCGATCGTGAAGCGGCTAGTCCGCTACGCCGCCATCGATGTTCGGACGCATCTGGCCCACATATGTGTCCAGCGGCGCGATGCTGTAGAGCACGATTTCGAGCGCTTTATCAGGAAAGCCAGATTCCAGGGTAAATGTATAGCCCGCGAATATATCGCCTGAATCATCTGCACCCCAGAAGAGAAAATTGTGATCGCTTAGGTTCAGTAACTGCCTCATTAAACCAGTAGGATTCCTGGCTTTATCAACGTTGATATAGCTCCCGTGATAATGGGGATAAATGCGAAAGCCGATGGTATCGTCGGTTGAAACTCCGATAACAACTTCAAAGCCTTCGGCATTAACCAGGCCGCCTCGTTTCATGCCAACGAAATTAAAAGGCTGTTTGTCGCTTTGGCGGAAAGGAATCTCGATACCTCGTTTTGGCCCTGAGTTTTGCAGCAAAGTTCGCAGCTTCTCTCGCGTGGCGATTCGGTTCGCTTCTTTTTGTTCGGGGGTTTGCGCGTGCGCGCGGGTGCCGGTCGATACCGCGACGAATGTCAACAGTAACAAAACAAAAAACCTTTTCATGATCGTTAATCCATCCTTTGGAGTTTAGTAATTCCACGAGAACCACAGGCTTGTATGCCAATTTCCTCAATAGAGTCAAATAAAATTCGCGCAATATTCTGGTTGAGTTAGCTGCTGGCGAAAAAAGATCGTTCTTCAAAAAAATAAAACACACAAAAAATTGATCTTAAAACAGGGTTCGCGTATAACTCTCCCCGTCGCGAGGGTCACGGTCCTCGAGACCAACAAAGGGATCGGCAACCGATGTGGTGACACACGGAAGAGGGGAGAGACAGGCGGCTGTTAATCCTATCGACGCCCTGGGTTGAAGCCGAAAGGCTTTGCTAGAGAAAGCTGAGAGGCTTTCTTGAGCTATTCGGATAAAAACGAGTAGTACCCTTTAGATTGGACCCGCTGAAGGGGGCGAATGGTTCGGCGCAAGCTGGACCGACGTTGCCGGGTCGTAACCGGAGGTGGAGGAAAAGCCACCAAAACAAAAACCTAAAGGCACCGCGTCCGAAAGGATGCGAGAACTGGTAAAACATTTCGTGTGCTGACCGAAGATCAGACTGACCGCCAGTCGATCATCGGGATACAAATCGGCAGCCTAGTGTGTACATGCGAAGCTGCCATCCTTTTAAAAGCTTCGGCGATTATTAGGAAACGGATTGCGCCACTTTCAGCTTGCTGGGAGTGGCGTTTTCCGTTTTTGTAGTTTTACTCGTTGAGCTATTATCAACCCACCAAATTTCAGCCGGATCCATAGCTGCGCATTGCTCTGCTGTCTCCCTCGAGCTTTGGCGCCCCTTCCTTAAGGAGAATGAGCATGTCAGAAGCGAGAATGCAGGAAACTGGTTTTGCCCCGGGAACTTTCTGTTGGATCGAACTGGGAACATCCGACGGCGAGGCCGCGAAAAAATTCTATACAGAACTCTTTGGTTGGTCATTTACCGATAACCCGATGGGACCGAACATGGTGTACACCATGCTCAAGCAGGACGGTAAAGAGGTAGGCGCGCTCTACAATCTCGACGCGGAAATGAAGTCCGCGGGCGTACCGCCGCACTGGATGTCATACCTTTCGGTGGCAAATGCAGACCAAATTGCGAAAAAAGCAAAGGATGCCGGCGCGACACTAATGAAAGAGCCATTCGACGTAATGGATTTTGGACGAATGGCAGTGGTCCAGGATCCTACGGGCGCCATGTTTTCACTTTGGCAGGCGGGCACGCATCCCGGCATCGCAATTTACAACGTCCCAAATTCGCTCTGCTGGAACGAACTGTCGACCACTGACACTGAGAAGGCGGGTGAGTTTTACTCGAACGTTTTCGGCTGGACCAGAAACGTGCAACAGTTTGGCCCAATGTCGTATACGACATTTAGGAACAATGAACGGCCGGCCGGAGGGATGTACCAGCCGGGTCCGGAAATGGGAGACGTCCCGCCGCATTGGCTGCCCTACTTCGCGGTTGATGATTGCGATGCAATGGTCGAGAAGGCGGTGGGACTGGGCGCAAAATCATGCGCGCCGCCAATGGACATCGCTGGCACCGGACGATTCGCACCATTGCTGGATCCGCAGGGCGCCGCGTTTGCAGTCATCAAGTTGATCAATCCACAGACGTAAGGTCGGTGGAAGAGTCGTTTGAAGCAGTCCGTAGGACTGCGATGTTTATAGCCCTGACGAGCTCAAGGCACGATAAACAGGAGCGTCAAGTCAGACTGCTTAGTCTGACTTGACGCTCCTGTTAGTTAACGCGAACCGCGCATTGGTTCTATAAACATTGCGCCCCTACGGGGCGAAGTTAATTATGAAATCACGGATCGTATGGCTTTTGCTTTGTTGCATCTGGGGTTCCACCTGGCTGTTCATAAAGATTGGGCTTGCGGATTTGCCGCCCATAAGCTTTGCTGCCATTCGATTCATCATTGCCACCACAATTCTTGCCGCGATCATCGTTGCGAAAAAATTGGTGTTGCCGCAATCAGGGAAAGATTGGGGACTGCTCGCTGGGACCGGTGTGCTGGCCTTCTCCCTGAACTACGGGCTGGTATTCTGGGGAGAACAATACATTGCGTCGGGATTGGCGGCGTTGTTGCAAGCGACACTTCCCGCTTTCGGCCTGGTGATCGCACATCTTCATCTGCCTGCAGAACGAATGACTCCTCTAAAGTTAGCCGGCGTTTTCCTCGGCGTCACCGGCGTCGCGATTATCTTTTCCAATCAGTTGCGTTTCGATGGGCCAAAGGCATTGGCCGGCAGTGTTGCGCTGGTGCTGAGCGCTGTCTGTGCGGCCTACTCAAACGTGCTGGTCAAGGCGTATGGCAAAAAATTCGAGCCGACAGTGATCGCCGGCACGCAGATGCTTTTTGGCCTCGTTCCTTTGGTGATTGTTGGTCTCATCGCTGACGGCAATCCATTGAAGTTTCATTGGACGGCAACGGCCGTCATCTCGCTTTTCTATCTTGCAATTGTCGGCTCAGTAATCGCTTTTGTTTTGTATTACTGGCTGGTGCGAAAGATGGACGTGACGAAAACGATGTTAATTTCGCTGGTTACTCCGGTCACGGCAGTGATTCTGGGTATGTTGGTGCTTCACGAGCAGATGCACTGGCGCACCTTGATCGGCGGCGCGCTGATTATTAGCGGCATTGGGCTGCTGGTGATTCGCAGAAAGAAGAAGATTAGAGCGTTAACGGCGTAACGCAGCGCTGACCATAACCGTCAGCAATTATTGTTTGAATGGCAGTTGCGCCCCAATATATGCCTCGACTGCTTGTTGAACCAGCGGAGCCTCGTATTGTGAATAACACTGAGGAAGCTTTTGTAATTGCGCGATCTGTTCGGACAGCAACCAAAACCCGCCTATCTCCAAACCAAAACGATTCGGAATCGCCAGCTCCAACGCAGTACGATGCACGGCGCGCATGTAACGCGCCACTTGTGACTCGACTTCAATCACACAATCGGTAAGCGCAAAGCCGAGAAACTCAACTTCTGATTTAACGGCGATAGTGTCGCGCGCGACAGCAGCTTTCATGGTGAGTAACTATGTTTGGTTGTAGTTGCGAATCAGTCCGCGCACAACGCCCTGAATTTGTATCCGCTCGGCAGTCTTAATGAAGAGTGGCTTAAACTGTGGGTTCGCGGGTTCCAGACGAATGAACTCCGGTTCGCGATAAAACTTTTTCACGGTCGCGTAGTTACCGTCGATCAAAGCCACCACTACCTGGCCGTTTTCAGCCGTCGGTTGTGCCGAGATAACGATGATGTCATTGTCCTGAATATTCTCGTCGATCATCGAATCGCCGCGTACGCGCAAAGCGAACATGCGTCCGCGACCAATCATGTTCTTTGGCGCGGCCACGGTTTCATGGGCCAGGATGGCCTCTATCGGTTGACCGGCAGCGACGGTGCCCAGTAATGGTATTTCGAAATCCTCTTCGGCTTGTTCTTCCTGCTTGACGATCTCAATACCGCGGCTCACATTGGGAATACGTTTGATTAGACCTTCGCGCTCCAGCACTGACAGGATGCTATGCACGCTGGCCGACGAGCTCATCTGAAATTGTTTGCCAATCTCAGCGATCGTCGGCGGCACTTTGTTGATGTCGGCGTAGCGGCAGATGAAGTCATAGATCTGCCGTTGCCTCGCGGTTACGGGCATACGCACTCCTTTCTTAAAAACCACTTGCCTTTACTGCAATCGAGTGCTATTTTCGGCTGCAAGCGAAAATCAGGCGAATATTAACGAATAAGACGATGATCGTCAAGCAAAAAGTGGCACAGACTTCAATCTGTGTCTGTCATCATTCGACAGTTGGGTGGATGGCCGCAAACACAGACTAAAGTCTGTGCCACTACTTCAGGACTTTTGCGAGTCTTTTTAAGTCGTCGACAAAGCGGCGATGTTCAAGACGCCGCGTTTCGTCGTCGGGAGCGCGAAGAATTGATGAGGGATGCACGGTCGCCATGATGTAAGGCGCAAGCGTTGATTCGATAAATTCGCCGCGCTGTTTTGTAACGCGAAACTTTGGACCCAATAAAGCCTGGGCGGCTGTAGCCCCGAGCGCGACGATTACTTTCGGTTTCACAACGGCGATTTCGGCTTCAAGCCATGGCCGGCAGGCAGCGATTTCAGTGGCATTGGGTTTCTTGTGAATGCGACGTTTGCCACGCGGTTCCCATTTGAAGTGTTTGACAACATTCGTCACGTAAGTTTGCGACCGTTCGATGCCGGCTTCGGCTAGCGCGGTATCAAAAAGCCGTCCGGCTGGGCCAACGAATGGTTTGCCGGTGAGGTCTTCTTCATTCCCCGGTTGTTCACCGACGAACAAGACCATCGACCGCTTGCGACCTTCGCCGAAAACAGTTTGTGTGCCGCGTTTCCAAAGGTCGCAGGCTTTGCAATCAGCAGCGGCGTCTTTCAGCGACGGCAAGGTCAGCTGTTTGGGAAAATATTCGGCAGCCGATCCTTGAGAAGTTTTGCGTGGCATTGGTGTGGCACAGACTTTAGTCTGTGCTCTTTTTAAGCAAAGCACAGACTAACTCTGCGCCACTATTAGATCATGAGAGCGGCAATTTCAAAAGCTGAGATCGAATCGACGATTGCCAGTCGCTTTGGTGATGCCTTCAAGCATCACGCAGTAAAGCGCACTGAAGTGATCGCCAGCAGCGTCGCGGAAATTGACGCGCTTGCCGGTGGTGGACTTCCGCGCGGCGCGATCACAGAAATTTTTGGTTCGGCTTCTTCCGGACGCACCAGCCTTATGCTTTCCACGCTCGCGACTGCAACTGGTAATGAAGAAGTCTGCGCGATTGTTGATATGAACAATGCGCTTGATCCGGAATCAGCAAACAAGACGAATGTGAATCTTGAGCGGCTGTTATGGGTGCGCTGCGACAACCAGCTCGAGCACGCCTTCAAGGCGACGGATTTACTGTTGCAAGGGGGCGGTTTTGGAATTGTGGTGCTGGATCTGGGAGATCTTTCGCCAAAAGCAACGCAGCGAATCATCTCATCGTGGTGGTATCGGTTCCGCCGCGTGGTTGAAAACACTCCCACGGCTTTGCTGGTGATTACCCAGGATTGCAGCGTGCGATCGTGTGCGGCTTTGTCGTTGGAGATGAAAAACGAGGCGACAGTTTGGTCGCAGGCGCATCAGGAATTAAGCAGGAACGGAGCCGAGTCCCTCATCAATTCCTCAACGCCGGCGAAAACTATCGCCCCTTTGGTTAGTCACGGAAGATTGCTCAGTTCTGTGACTATGTCGGTCAAACGTCACCGGCCAATTACGCCGGCCGTGGCGCAGACTTCAGTCTGTGTATTCGTAAGACCCGCAGACTAAAGCCTGTACCACTACCTCGAACTTTACCTTGCCACTGTTGGCGTCGCTACGGTCCAAACCTGGATCGGTCCCAGGTTCACGTTGATTACCTTGACGGTATAGATGCCGCCTGTTGTTACCGGCGCCGTCAACACCGCCACGCCGTTGACTGCATCCACTATTTGCAGCGTTAGTCCAGTGGGACTGACGAGTGCCAGTTTCACGGGCAGATTGCCGCTGGTTTCTGCAACGATCGAAATTGCTCTCGCATTCGTTCCGAGCGTCACATTGTTCTTCGACTCCTGACCGGCGTTCACCGATGAGTCGTTGCTGGTACTCGGTCCCGGGCCAGTAGTGGGTGAACCAGTGAACACAGTTTGTGTCGTGGTCGTTCCACCTCCGCTACTCACTGCTTGTGGCTGCACCGTTGCGGTCACGCAGAATCCATCGACGAAAACGCTGTCTGACATATTGCGCAATTCGAAGCGGTGCGCTCCCGCGCCCAGTCCTTCATATCGCGCTTCATAAGCGGTTCCGCCGCTTCCGAATTCCGGTGACTTGTCCGTGCCGCCTGTGCCTTTGTAGTTGATCGTGCCACGCGACACTCCATCGATGAACACTTCGGCCGTGCCACCCTTCGTACTCTTGCCGTAACGATAGGTCAGAACGCCCGTGCCGTTCGCCGGAACACTAAAGTCAACCGCCGCCGTGTGGCTTGACGATTTACCCGTGTGCCATCTGAAGTGTCCCGCACTCGCAGCTGTCGACGTGCCGTTGTGCCAGCCGTCGGAATACGTGATGCGCGCATCATCGTCTTCCATGCAATCGGTCGTCGGTCGAGCATTCGCAGTAATCTGCACCTGTGCTGAATTCGTGCTGACCATTCCGTGATTGTCCGCAACAGTCAACTTCGCAGTGTAGATTCCTGCGCCATTGTAAGTATGAGCGACCTTCGCACCCGGCTGGGTTACGACCGCGCCGTCGCCGAAATCAAACGTGTACGACGCGATTGAATCGCCGGCGTCCGGATCGCTTGACCCGGAAGCGTCAAAGTTGACCGCGAGTGGCGCGTAACCACTAGTTGGTGTTGCGCTCAACGTTGCCGTTGGCGGCCGGTTGGTGACGTTGATCTCAACGGTTGCCGTGTTGCTGGTGAAACCGACCTGGTCCTTAACCGTTAAACTCGCGGTGAATTTACCAAGTTGGTTGTAGGTGTGCGCGATCGAAGCAGTTGATTGAGTCACCGGCGCCGAGCCATCACCAAAATCAAAAGTGTAGCTCAACGTGTCACCTGGATCGGGATCGCTGGAACCCGAGCCGTCGAAAGTAACGGCGAGCGGTGGCGCACCCGATGTCGGGTTTGCGTTAAGAACAGCCGTGGGCGCGCTGTTAATTGCGTATTGCGTTCCGCCGCGCGTTACGTCGGACTTGGCGCGGTCGTTTCGATCGGCGGGATTGTCGTCCCCGGTTGTAAACGTTCCGGCTCGCAACCCGGCCAGGATTGAACCTGGACCGACCGGTGTGTGGCCGGCAGCTAAAGTAGCGTTCAGCTTACTGAGCGCAACCTTGATCGTGATCGTGCCGGCGGCGGAATCAAACGATCCGCTGTCAGCAGCGCCGCGATCCGTGTATGCCACGAAACCACGATGTTGATGTTCGCGCACCGCAGTTCCATAAGTATAAGTTGGAGTACCAAGCGCGTCCGTCGTAGCGCGAACAAAGAACTGATCGCCACGATCCGAGAGGCCAAAGCTGTAATCGCCAATCGGGCTGATGCGAGAGTCCGGTGCGTTGGCAGTAAAGTTCATGCGCCAATTCGATAACGGCGGCACGACGCTCAGGTCTGAGACCTTCATCGTCGCCACTAAAATCGGATTAGCCGCCGTACCTTCCGTGGTGTACTTGACCGAAAGAATGTCGAGCGGATCATTCAACGGCAGCACCGTCAGCAATCCAGTCTTGGCATCCTGCGCAAAGTCGACCACCTGAGGCGCGTTCGCGGGTCTGGGTGTGGGTTGAGGCAACGCACTGCCCGGAACTGGAGCCGGAACATCGGTGCCCTTGACGCCCGGACCACTGATTTGACGGGTCACGTAAACGTTACCGTCAAAATCGTTGTGATCGTCAGTGTAGGCGACGACCGCCGCACCTGTCGGATCAAATCCAATCTGGAAGTAATCCAGCAGGTTGCGATTGGGTGCGCTGCCCGGCGTGATCGGCAGACCCTGTTCGGAAATGTTGCTGCCGTGAATGAAGTGATCGCTCAGCTCGACCTGACGGAACATTGGATTCGCATCTGTTGCATTCAAGCTCTGCGCAAAAAATGCCTTCCAATCTGCATTGTCATTGTTCGAGCTGGCGGTAGTTCCGTACCAGACAACTCCGATCGACCCGGGCGTTGGTCCCGTCTCCATCCAGGGAACGATGCTGGTCGCTGTTTCTGGTCCATCGCTGACTCGAACGGCAGGGCTCCAGTTGTTGCCCTTGTCTTTCGAGTACTTGATGAACACTGAATGATCGTCGGAATAGCAGACGTAAACAGTGCCATCCTTTGCAGCTTTAACCGTGAAGAACAGATGCGCATTGCCTGCGCTGACGACATTGTGAATGGTGTACGTCAGTGGCTCGGCGCCGGGCGTTGCGGGAGTTCCGACCGCCACCACGCCGTTGCCGCCGGCGATGTAAACCGTGCCATCGTTCTGATCCACGCTAACGCCACCGACTTGTCCAATGGTGCCGACTTCGCGGGCTGGTCCATAGGTCAAGCCGCCGTCATTTGAACGCTGCACCAACGCAATTGCCGGTTCCAGCGTGCGGTAGATCAGATAGACGGAATTCTTGCCGAGGAATTCCATCCATTGCCTGTCGTCTGCCGGAATACCGCCAGTCACATTACCCGCCGGGTTCTTGGTAAACGTCGCGCCTCTATCAGTCGACGATGCCGTCGAAATGTTCGCAGCGGTCAGACTGCTGAAAGCGAGGTAGGGTGGGTTGCCCGCAGTCGCTTCGTCAAAGCCGACCGCGAGGTCAACGTCGCCGCCACCATCTGCGCCAACTTCAATTGATTCGTCCGGCGAGAATTGATCCGGTTGGCCGCGACTTATCGGATTGCGCATGAACGGATCGTACGTCGGGCTGCTTGGATTAAGATCGAAGTACCACAGATCTACACCCGCAGGTACGCCGCGAATTCCCGCAACGTACGCGTTGCCAAACTTATCGACGCGTAAGCTCGGTTCCCCATCTCGACCCGTGACCGGCGTTCGTGTAGTTACGTTGGGACTAAAGGTGATGCCGCCTTTTTGATAAACAGGAACCGGCGTAACCATGGGCGTTGGTGTGGCAGTTGGTGACGGCGAAGGCGAAGGCGATGGATCGCCGTTGTCATAAGCCGCGAACATTCTTCGGCCACCGCTCTGGCGTGCAATCACGCCTTTCTCGGTGTTCATGTTCGTTCCACCGGTAACGCAGTCGCCCATGCAGCCGTCTTCATAACCCACCAACACGCGACCTTGTTTGTCGATAGTGGCGTCAAAGAAGTCGAGCAGGTTGCGTGGTACGGCGCATCCCTGGAAACCACGGGTGCAAATGCCGTCGCGTTGGATCGGATCGTTTGGAGTTGCGTTTACAGTGGTCCACGTCTTGCCACCATCGAAGGTTGAAGAGATATACAGGTACCAGTTACCCCGGAAAGCCGGATCATCCTGATCGCCCGGGCTGGTGCTGCCATAGAAAGCATAGGCGGCGCGGCCAGTGTCGACTCCGCCGTCGCCGGCAACCACCGCCGGGAACACGGAATTTTGCAGACCGAGTTGTTCGCCTACGTCTGTATGGTTGATCCACGTAAGACCCTTGTCATGTGAAACCGCAATGCGTGCGTGTCCGTCGGCTGCTTCATAGCCCAAATAAATCGAGCCGTCTGACGCGATGCCGATTGACGCGTCGCTGTCACCTACCGACGAACCCGGAATCGTGCGAGCGTTCCAGGTGACGCCGTTGTCTTCCGAAACTACCAGTCCGGCACCGTCGCCGCACTTCCGGTTCGGTAGGTAAACCGTGCCGTCTGGTGCGACTTTCGCGTGGCCATGTAATGGGAAGCAGGAATTGACGAGGTTGACAACATACACAGGTACGGCTGGTCCAAAGGACACGCCACCGTTGACGCTCAGGGCGCAATTCGCGATGCCATTGCCGCCGGAATTCAAACCTTCCTGTGAACAGTAGTAAACCGCGTTCTTATAGACCGCGCCGGCCGGCAAGGGCGCATGGAATGGACCAACGGCGATCGTTTGGTGGTCCAAACCGGTAGCAATGCCAAAGCCCGCGGCGGGTATATAGCTCGCCCCATCGTCGTCGGTTATGTCCATCGTTGCCGACGGGGTGAACGCTTGCAGTTGCGAAACGAAGGTGCGTCCCGTGTCCTTGTCAGTGACAAGAATGGGATCGCCGCCGACTGCGCGCGGTGCCAGATTCTCTAATAGCGGAGTCTGGAACCAAGTCGCTGTTGCCGGCGAAGCTGCGTCGTTAAAGCTGACGCGCAGCGCATAGTCGTTGATGCCACCAAAGAACATCACATTACCGCTGGCCCAGTTCGCGCCGATTGACGGCTCGCCCCAGGATTCAGCCACGCCTGATGGCGGATAGTAATTTGTGTAAAGCGGACCGCCCGGGACCGGAGTCGGTGTTGCCGTCGGACTAACACTCGGTGACGGCGTAGGCGTCGGAGTAGGCGTGCCGGTTGAGGTGTTCAACTTAAAGTTCGATGGAGTAGTGGTTGAATCGTACAGAGTCAAAATGCCCGAACCGGTGTTAATAAAGGCCGGTGTTACCTGGATCAAGAGTTCGCCATTAATTGTTCCGTTGACGGGAACCTGACTTTGGATCAACGTGGGCACCGGAGTTAAAGCGCCGAGCGTTATCGTTGACCGGCCGATAATGTGTTGTGTCTGCACTCGATCAGCAACGTAGTCCGGATCGGCAAAGACAGTAACCACCATATCTACGCCCTGCGCGGTTGCATCGGCATTAGGTGTTGCC
>DATENN010000160.1:0-2747 GCA_035275045.1 Pyrinomonadaceae bacterium | reverse complement strand
ATTAGCACTCTGACGTTTTCGGGATCCTCAGCCAGAATTTCTTTGCCCAGGGCAAGCGCTTCGGAATACTTCTTGTCGTTATAAAGCAACGGTTGAAAGCGGCCCTTTCTCGCTTCCTTGTCATACGCGGCCAACCACTTTTTCAAGTAGGTTGGAATCGGACCTTCTTCTGTTGGGCAGGCAGCCAAATATTGTTTACCGGCAGCGGCGGCCTTGTTCGGATCGGTGGTGCGAAACTTGGTGAAATCACCGTACCAGGCGCCTTTATTCTCGTCAGTGCACTGGCCTTGCGCAGCAGACGCTGCGGGCGCTGTGGTCTGCGCTTTCGCTTCACTTACATTTATGAAGACGGCGCCGGCTGCGAGGACCAGGCTCGCATGAATTGCTATCAGCCTAATAATCTTTTTCATTAGTCGTCCGAACCTCCAAGTTCATTTCCGTCGCGCCCTGCACAAGACAATTACTATGCCGCGTTGGGCCTGACTAAGATGCGCGCTTGTAAAAACCAGTTGCCGATCGCAACCGGATCGGGAGAGTGCCGCTTCGGTACCAAAAGCAGAGTCTGAAAAATAACGTCCGCAATATTCCTGCAACTCTCGCAAAACTGTCAAGGCGGGACGCGAGTCTAAAAACATCCAGTAAATGTCTTGTAAAAGACCACTGCGCCGTTAGTCTCTTTCAAGACCAAGGGCGCAGCGTAATATCTCTTATTGTTGAACGTTTAAGGTCGCGGCGTTTGCGTGCGACGGGTTCGGTCATCCGGTTGAGCGACGGTTTTCACATTTGGATTCGGCATCTTTTGCGCCGGCGCGGCCGCGGGACCGTTGTGGGCCGGGATGCTCATCAAAACGCGCTTCACGTTATCTTGCTGCGTTTTGTTAACCAGGGGCAACGGCGTTAGTGGTGGCGCTGACGCGGCTGCGTTGGTTGTAGTGTCCGCGCTAGTTTGGGAGTCCGCTACGTCGGCACTTTCGTCGTCGGCTTCCTCGTCATCCGAATTGGCTGCGATTTTCAAATTGGTCGGAGTACCGAAGCGACGGCTGAGATCGCGATAAATCTGACCCGCGACGGCGGCCGGCAAATGTCGATGTGCGTCGGTGCCACGCGTGATTACCACGACGGCGAGTTTTGGATTCGCGAGCGGCGCATAAGAAGTGAAAAGACCAACCCAGCTGCCATCGCCACCGTTACACGTTCCGGTTTTGCCGGCCACGGTTTGGGTTGGATCGTAAGCGCGACGGCCAGAACCGTAATTCACCGCGCCAACCATTCCCGGAATCATGCGTTGTAGCACGGCGCTATCGACGCCGAGCTTGCGCCGCACTTTTCCTTTAAAGCGAGCAGCCTCTTGCGGCGTGCGTGGCACTTGCGGCTCATAAAGTTTGCCGCCGTTTGCCATTGCGGAAACCAGCGTGCCCAGTTGTACTGGGGTTACTTCAAACCCGTCGGCGTATGAAAACATACGGCGGACCGTGAAGCCCGGCTTCATTTCAGGAAGACGTCCGGGATATTCAAACGGAACATTCAAACCGGTCTTTTCGCCAAGTCCCAACTCGCGCGCGTACTGGACCATCTTCTCAAAACCCAGGCTGCTGCCAACTCGTTCGAAGTACGAATTGTCTGAATGCGCCAGGGCCGAGGTTAGGTCCATATTTCGCCGTTCGGTGGCGAGTGGAGTTTCGAACGGAGAAATAATATTTTCGGAAAGTCCAGCGACTCCGGTGACGAGTTTGATGGTCGAGCATGGCTTGAAGCCACGACGCAGTGCCCACTCCTGATTGACTATCGAGTAGACCTTGCCATTCATGGGATCCATTACTACGACGGTGCCCGCATGATTGCCAAGCGCGTTGACGGCTACCCGCCGGACTTCCGGATCTTCACCCACCGTGTTGTCGTGGGAAATCATTGCCTGCACTTCGTTACGAAGCGCTTCGTCCAAAGCTCGCTGACGAGCGATTGCGGCCAGACGCGCAGCTTCCGCGCGGCGCCTTGCCTCGAGAATCTCGCGGCGGCGTTGCGCAGCCAGGCGGCGATTTTCAGCGGCGCGCTCGCGTCTGCTTAGCGGCCGATGAAGTTTTCGTTCAAGCGCCTTCAGATTCGACGCTTGTTCGCGCGCGTCCCGGGCCTTCGCCTGTCGAAGCTCGCGCTTAGAAAGTTTGGCGTTTGATCCGCGGCGATTGTCGCGCGCATCACGCTTAGCTGCGCGCAGTGCTTTGGCCGACAGCTTTCGACCCTTTTCGGCACGGGCCGATTTACGGTCGCGTTTGTTCGAAGCCTTGGCCGGCGCTGCAGCGCGACGCTTCTTTGCTAAAACCGACGATTGTGATGGAAGAACAAGGAAGACAAATAGTATGAGGGCAACAGCAAATGTCCGAGGGTATCGATTTACCAATATCATCGAGGGTGCTTTACCTTTCAAGGGATTGATATCTGCTCTTTGTTGAGCTTTCAACGAAAATTCGCGCCGCCTGCCCAAACACTAACCCTAAGTCCAGAACACCTTGATCAAAAAAGTGAAACGCGTCCGCCGAGTGTTAAGAGTTCCAAAATCCTCTCCTAAACTACAGGTTCAAATGGACCTTCGGCCCTTGTTCTTGAGGCGGGAGAATTCCCTGAATTGGCGGTCCCTGGGGACATGGATTCGAGACCGGCGCAAATATACCACCGTGATCAGGGCCCAGCAATATAAAAGTAAGCTTTTGTACACAACTCGTCACATTGAAATGAAAATGTGGGCCGTGTGT
>DATENN010000159.1:0-3426 GCA_035275045.1 Pyrinomonadaceae bacterium | reverse complement strand
GAGCGCCGCGATGCCGCTCTGATTATTCGGCTGCGCCAGGTTCCAGTTGAAGTAATCCTGCCAAAAAACGCAGGGGTAACCCTCGTGAGTGAGGATGAACGCGTACGCCAGCAGCTTGTCGTTGATAATCGGACTGTCGCGGACGACGTCGTGGTTCTCGACAAAAGTGACAGCCTGTTCGGGGCGACCCCACATCAAGACTCCGCGCTCGGCTAAAGTTCGCAGACTGAAACCGTAACCGTCGCACAAATCGCGCAAACGCCAGCGCAACGGAAAATCGAATGCGCCTACCGGATTGTCCGACCATGCGTTCGCTTCATCCAGCCAATCGTCGATTGTGCGTTCGCTGTCCCAGCATTCGCCGACTGCATACGGCTTGAAGCTGGTGCCGCCGCGCAGTGCGCGCAGTTCCTGAATCGAACGGACCATCCAGCCGCCGTAACCCTTGACCATGTCGTAACGGAATCCGTCGAAACCGATTTCCTCGAGTAGCCAGCGCGCATAATTGATGAGTTCGGTGTAAACAAATGGTGTTCGATGGCAGAGATCCGGCATGTCACCGAAAGTGGTGCCGTCCCACGTCTCGTACTGACTGGGATGGAAACATTTCCAATCACGCGCAAACTTGCCGCTCTTCGGCGTGAATTTTGTCCAACGCAACTGCCCGTCGATGGGATTTGGTTCCTGTGTGTCAGCGCCGCTGTTGTGATTGAACACCAGATCGGCGTACACTTGCAGTCCCAGCGCGTGTGCAGACTCGATGAGATCGAGCAGGTCGGCCTTGGAACCGAACCACGTTGGCACGCCGCCCTTCTGATCGAACTCGCCGAGGTCGTAATAATCGTAGGGATCGTAGCCCATCGATTTCCAATTGGCTGCCTTGTTTGCAGGAGGAAGCCATAAAGCGGTGAAACCAGCTTGCGCGATTGCCGGCAATTTTGATTTGATGAAACTCCACCATTGGTGTTCGCGATTTTCCGTCTGCGGACAATCCCAATAAAACGCTTGCAACATCACGCCCATAATTCACCCTCCTTCTCCACGCATAACGACATCGGCATGCTACATACCGAATCGGGACTAACAAGAAGCAACGAAGTCACGGAAATGTTACGAACGAGTGTATCAGCGTGCGTCGTTGCTTTTTTGGTAATCGTCGTCACGGGTTGCGAAAAAAACAGCGGCGAAGCAGTGGTCCTTGGGAAGGAGCATATCGACGCGGCGGCGCCAACTGCAGAGACGCCAACCGCTGAATCAGCGCCCGCTGCCAATGAGGAGGTTCGTCCCATGGCAGACGACGAGATTGCAGTCGATGGGTACGTGATGAAACCAGAGCAGCGCGGCACGAGTCGCGATCCGCGGGCGTTAAAGCACGAACAGTGGATCGTGAAAGTGCGAATGCTGGACAACGGCCGCACATTCCAAGTTCCTGCCCATCAAGCAAAATGGGAAAAATTGCGCGAGAACGACCGGGTCAAAGTCAGGTATCGCACAGGCAAGTACACCGGAACCGTTTGGGCCGCGGAAATTGAATAGGAATTGAACCCACGTAGAACTGCCGTTAGCGACTGCTCATCACCGCGGTTCAATCCAAAAATTCACCACTGACGTTGGGCGGCCACTCGCGCGAGCTCGGCGCGGCTGCGCACATTAAGTTTTTTCATCGCGGCAGTTCTCCGCCGTTCCACTAACGGCAGGGTGACCTCCAGGTCGGCGGCAATTTCGTCATTGGTCTGTCCATCCGCGAGCCGTTTCATTACTGCGGTTTCCTCTTCGCTTAACTCATCTATCACTGGTTGCTTTTGGGCCGATGCAGAGGAGCGACGCGGAATATTTTCATCAAAATAAGTTCTGCCTGCGGCAACAGCACGAATGGCCTCGGCTACGTTGGTGGGCGCGGCAGTCTTTAACACGTAACCCCTGGCGCCCGCTGCGATCATATCTTCCAGATACGCGGCCGATTCATACAACGTAAGGCCGATGACTCTCACCGCAGGCTGAAGCTGCCTGAGTTCACGCGTGACCTCGATGCCATTCTTTCCAGGCATCGAGCCATCCATTAGGACCACGTCCGGCGTCATGCGCCGGAATACGTCGACGGCACTGCGTCCGTTGGCGGCTTCAGCGACAACCGTCAGATCAGGCTCCGAATTAATGAACGTCCGCAATGCATCACGCATACCTGCGTGATCGTCCACGAGCAGCACGCGAATTTTCGATTCACTCTGATTTCTTTTCTTTTTCATTTGCTTTGGAAATTGGAATGCGGACAAACAATGTGGCACCACGCTCAGGAGCAGATTCGACGTTCAAGTTGCCCCCGACCATACCGAGACGTTCCTGAATTCCGAGCAACCCCAGGCGGCCGCCACCATTTCCCGATTGGGGCGCTACGCGAGCGTCGAACCCGCGTCCATCATCTTCAATGATTGCTTGCACGTGGTCTGCAGTGCGGCGGAGGACAAGAGCCACACGTGTTGCGCCAGAATGCTTTGCGATGTTGTTAAGCGCTTCCTGAATGATCCGGTAAAGAATCGTTTCAATCTCGGAAGAGATGCCGGCAGGCTCATATCGTCCGGCCTCCAAATCCACGTCAATCCCGTGGCGCGTGGACCAGGTTTCGGTCAATGCGCGAATCGCTTTCACAAGCCCGAGATCATCGAGGGCAGCCGGACGCAGTTCCACTGCTACGCGGTGAAGATCGCGCGCGGTTTGCGTCGCCAAATCCTGCAGGCGTTGCACTCGATTGCCAAGATCCGAGCGTGACTGGCGATCAAGCAAGGACTTGAGGCCCACATTAAGCGCAGTCAGATTCTGTCCCATCTGATCGTGCAACTCCCGGGCGATGCGCCGCCGCTCCTCTTCTTGCGCGTGAAGTAATTTGCGACGCAACGCTTCGCGTTCGGCCATCTCACCGCGAAGCTGTTCGTTAGACTCGGCCAGTTTCGCAGTGCGTGATTCAACGAGAATTTCAAGCTGTTTGGCTCGATCGGCCAATTGCTCGTGCGCCTCTCGCAGTTCGCGCCCCGTACGCCGCTGCTCTTCCAGAAAATCTCGCACCTGATATTGTCGCCGGCGCGAATTTAACGCCACCTCGAGAGAACGTATCAATGTTGTAGTGCTTATAGGCCGCTCCAGCAAAGTAACGCTGCCAGCTGCGTCTGCCGTCAATTCCAGTAATCGGGTTAGTCGAGATTCACCGCCAGTCGTTAGAATAATGAGTGGTAACTCAGACCAGGCGGGTTGTGCCGCTAACGCTTCGAATAGCTGTGATAAGCTGCCTAATTCGAGAGCTTCCTCCGTAACCACGAGCACGCCTGCACCTGCCTTGATCTGCGATGCGCCTTCTGCCAGTGACGCGAAAATTTGTGGCTTAAATCCGTGCCGGCTCAGCAACTCGCCCATTACCTGGGCGTCGCGCCCGAC
>DATENN010000158.1:0-9429 GCA_035275045.1 Pyrinomonadaceae bacterium | reverse complement strand
CCAACAGATGAAATCAGCTGTGGCCCGCTAAACATCGCTGTTTTTACAACAGCGCGGCAGCGTCGCGATCCACCAACCACTGCAACGTTCCATTTACCGGCGCAACTTTCTGCGCCGGTAATTTTTTGTCCGAAGCATCCCCGAGGACCTGCGCCAGCCTTTCCGCTTTTCCTTTTCCGCTAACCAGAAAATCTATGCGCGCGGCGTGATTAATAACCGGCAACGTCAGCGACACTCGCGGTTGGTTGTCGGGGCTCAAGGTCGATACCACCCAGGCTGACGATTCATTCGCATGGGAGTCACCAGGAAACAGCGACGCGGTATGTCCATCATCACCCATTCCCAGCCAAACGAGGTCAAAGCGCGGCCAGGCAACATCGCCAAAATAGCTTCGCAGCGCAGCTTGATAATGTTCTACGCTTTCTTCCGCACCTGCCTCACCTTCAATTCGATGGACATTCGCTCGGGGAATAGGCACTCGCGAAATCAACGCGTCGTGGACCATGCGATAGTTACTTTGCGGAGAATCCGGAGCCACCATTCGTTCATCTCCGAAAAACAAATGAATTTTCGACCAGTCAAGCCGGATCTGAAATCGATCCGTTGCCAATAATTTGTAGGACTCGCGTGGGGTGGTACCGCCGGCCAACGCGACGCCAAAACTGTTGTGATCTTGAATGCTCGCTAACGAGCTTTCAACAAAGTGTTCGGCAGCGGCCGCCGCCAGTTGTTCCGAGGTTTCGAAAATTCTGACGTTCGGGCGAGATTTCATGAGGACGGCGCAGCGCAGATTAATTTCGCGACTGATCTGCTAAGAGCTGCTCCCATTCGGTGTGTATGAATCCCTGATCAGGTTTGTCAACTCGTTCATACGTATGCGAACCAAAGAAGTCCCGTTGTGCCTGCGTCAGATTCAACGGTAAATTCGCGGAGCGGTACAGATCAAAATAGCTAATGCTGGCGGCAAAGGCCGGTATCGGCAATCCCGTTTGGATGGCATGCGCGGCGATTGCTCGCCAAGCCGCTTGTGATCGATCTATTCGAGACTTGAAACCGTCATCGAGTAAAAGGTTGACCAGTTTTGGTTGTCGTAAGTACGCGTCTTTGATCAAACCTAAAAATCGGGCCCTGATGATGCAGCCGCCTTGCCAGATTCTGGCTACCTCGCTGAGATTAATGTTCCAACCAAATTGATCTGATGCCGCCTTGATCACATTCATGCCCTGCGCGTAGGAGCAAATCTTTGAAGCGTACAGCGCGTCTCGGATCGCATCGATGGTTTGCTGTTTATTACCGGAAAAAGCCTGCGTCGAAGGTCCTGTGAACTGGGCCGCGGCTGCGACGCGTTCAGCTTTCTGCGCCGAAATGTTACGAGCGACGATGGCTGCGTCGATCGTTGGGATCGCAACACCCAAGTCCAGCGCTATTTGACTGGCCCACTTCCCCGTTCCCTTCTGACCTGCCTTGTCCATCACTAGATCAACCAGCGGCTTACCGGTTTCGGGATCTTTCACGCGTAGAATTTCAGCAGTGATTTCAACCAGGTAGGATTCAAGTTCGCCACGATTCCACTCGGAAAAAATGTCGGCTAACTCGGCCGCCTCGAGGTGCAGCACATGCCGCAAAATCCAATAAGCTTCGGCAATGAGTTGCATGTCGCCATACTCAATGCCGTTGTGAATCATCTTCACGAAATGGCCCGACCCGCCGGGACCGATATACGTGACGCATGGTCCATCAGGCACTTTGGCAGCGATAGCTTCCCAAATGGGGCGAATTTGTTCGTATGCATTTGCATCGCCACCCGGCATCAGGCTGGGACCAAGCAAGGCGCCCTTCTCACCTCCCGAAGTCCCCGAGCCGATCATGAACATGCCACCCGATTGCAGTTCTTTTTCCCTGCGCTCTGTGTCTTTGAAAAACGAGTTGCCACCGTCGATGATGATGTCGCCTGCTTGCAGACCTGGCTTAATCAGGTTAATCGTCCAATCAACCGGATCGCCCGCCTTTACCAAAAGAATTATTTTGCGGGGACGCTCGAGTGAAGCCACAAACTCTGCGGGATTCTTGAAACCAGTGATCCGTTTGCCGGCATGCTGCGAAACAAACTTTTCGAGCACCGGCGGCTCGCGATCGTAAACCGCAACTGAATAACCATTTCGCTCAATGTTGAGTGAGAGGTTTTGGCCCATAACGCCCAGCCCGACCAATCCGATGTTCGCCGTGTTTGTCATTATGAAATATTCTTTATTTGGAAAACTTAGGATGATTGCGCGATCAACTGTCCGAGCTTGTGCAAGCCAGTTACTACATCCGTGCCAAGATCGACTCGCAAAGCGCGCCGTCCATGCGCCGTCAACGACTGGAAATCGCCCAGGGCCTGCGCGTCTTTGAGAGTTGAAAAACTATAAGGCTCGCCCGGTATCGGAAAATCTTTCTGATCGGGCGCAGTCAATTGAATGAATACGCCGGAATCTGGTCCACCTTTGTGCAACTGCCCGGTTGAATGAAGAAAGCGCGGCCCATAACCAACGGTTGTAGCCACCTGCGTTTTTTTTCCAATCGTCTCTCGCAGTTGTTGCAACGCAGCTTCCACTTCCGCCGTTTCTTCCAGGTAAGCAAGTAACGCCGCGTAATCTCCGGGACTGATTCCTTTCAAATATTGATTCATTACGTCCGGTACCGACTTGGACTTTCCTTCTTCAGCTGCATAAATTGTTAAGCCACCATCGGTCGCAACACTAAATTGCTCAGGCAACTTCCCGCTGGTTGTAAATTGTTCCAACAGCGCCTTCGTTTTGTCTTTCGATTCCTGAACGTTCGGCTGGTCGAATGGATTGATGCCAAGCCGCCAACCAGCGAACGCCGTTGCCATTTCCCACACGAAAAATTCTGCACCAAGATCATAAACATCATGCAAGCGTCGATGGATTACCGGATGACCGGCATCAGCCAACATTTTTAACTTCACGTTATCTTCCGGACTCTTCAAACTTATGCAGACGAAGAGGCGGTCGTCGGCGTAATCATCAGGCTCGCGCAGGGGCTCACCTACAACGGGAATGATTCCCTTTCCCTCTTTGCCTGTGCTCTCGGCGATTAGCTGTTCGATCCAAAGGCCGATCGCGCTGATTTCCGGATCCACAACGATCGTGAGCTTGTCACAGCCGCTTAGCGCGCATTCAGCCATAGTCGCACCGAGGATCGCGCCCGGATTTTCATCGAGCGGCACCTCTGCTCCACAGATCTCTGAAATTCCAACCGCGCGTCTTAATAACTCCCCGACATCCAAACCCATTAGCGCTGCCGGCGCCATCCCAAAATACGACAGCGCCGAGTAACGGCCGCCGATGTCCGGCTGATTCAAAAAGATCTTGCGAAAGTGGTCACCTTGTGCGGCTTTGACCATCTGCGTTCCCGGATCTGTGATCGCGATAAAGGCTTCGCCCGGTTCCGGCCGCACTCGGCTTACCTGGTCGTACCAGAATTTGTGAAAGACCGTTGGTTCAGTAGTCGTGCCTGATTTTGATGCGATGATAAAAAGCGTGTGCGCAACATCAATCTGTTTTAGAAAATTATTTATCGTGTCCGGATCAGTGGAATCTAAAACCAATAATTCTGGAAAGCCTTTTTGATGACCAAAGGTTTGCCGCAATACTTCGGGACATAAGGATGAGCCACCCATTCCACAGACCATGAGGTGATTGAACTCGTTCGAGGTGCGGATCGAATCGGCAAAGCGGTGCAACTCTTCCACCGCAGAAAGCATTTGTCGCGGCACCCTCAACCAGCCAAGCGAGTTGTTGATAATTTTTTGTTGCCCAGGTTCAGTTTTCCAAAGCGACGCGTCCTTATTCCAAAGACGCTCGCTGTAATCCTCTTCCTCGGCTTCTGCAAGGGCATCGCGCATCGCATCGCGGAACTCAAGCGGCAACATCGGGGTCTGATTGTTTGGACGATTCGCGTCGCTCGTTTTGGATGCAGCGTCGTTCATACTCGAACACCGAACAAGGCGTCGGCCACGCCTTCCTTATTCAAGGCTCAATTTTTGGTGAACGAAAATAGTTTATCACTCTTCGGTGCATCACGGCGGGTAGCTGTAGGTAACCAGAGTCTTATCACCGAAAATCTTTGCAACATTGTTCCAGGCCTTCTGACTCGATTTCGTTATCTGCATGGTATGTTTGATAATATTCAGGATTTTCGCCAACAAATCAGATCAAACAGGAGTACCGCGATGAATCGCCTTGTCCGTCTGGCCATAGCTCTTTCTTTTTTGTTTACTGCCTCGTTCGCTGCTCAGGCGCAAGAGGATGCATGCCGCAGCAACGAGCGGAACGACGTCTACACCAACTATTACAACAAGAAGAAAGGCGGCGACGCGGCGAAGCAGAAAGAGGCCTACGAAATCGCCAGGCAATACCTGCAAAAATGGCCGCAGTGTAACGACGAGTATTCGGCCGCCGCCAGGAAATTCATCGATGCCTACGAAGTTGCAACCGCTGAATTCGAACTGCGAAACAAACTGTTCGGCACTGCTCCGAACTACGCAGAAGCAATGGAACTTGGGAAAAAGGTGCTGGTGGCGAAACCCGATGATCTGAACACTTTGATGATGCTTGGTTACGGCGGTTACGTCGCGCTTACAAAGGGCGATAAGAGCTTTATTGCCGACGCGACAACGTACCTGCGCAAAGCTTTGGATCAAATTCAGTCTGGCAAGACGCCCGCAAAATGGGACCCATTTCAAAGTAAAGAGGACGCACTCGGCCTGCTGAATTTTTCACTCGCCGAGATCAGCGCGGTCAACAACGACATCGCGGGTGCATTACCGCTTTACTTTAAAGCGCTCACCATTGAAGGACCAACCAAGAAATTGGCCGTCGTGTATGGACGCCTGGCGACCGTGTATGAAGTTAGCGCCAAGCAAGCGAGTGAAGACTACACAGCGAAGTACGCGGGCAAGCCGGAGACACCGGAAAGCAAAGCGGCGTACGAGAAGGTCAACCAAACCGTTGATCACTTAATTGACTACTATGCGCGCGCCGTTAGCTTAATCGGCGATGACAAGCAATTGGCGCCTCACAAGGCAGCGTGGTTGGAGCGGCTGACTACGCTTTACAAATACCGGCATGAAGATAAGACGGACGGTCTTGAAGCCTACATGGCGAGCGTGATGAATTCGCCTCTACCGCAACCCTAATCGAAAATCTATTGAGCTGCGCGCGTGCCCGGCTTCACGGTTCGGGTTGAACCATCGGAAAACTTGACGGTGAGGGTGCCGTCGCTGGCGCGAAAGAATTGCGGGGGCGCCGATTTGTAGGCGCGCGGCTTTACCTCGTCGAAGCCGCGGTTTCGAGATTCGCTTATCGGCGACATCGCGCCGTTCCCTAATTCGGGATTCGGTAAGCGCAGCGCCGGCACGTCGATGGTTTTGCGCTGTTTTGCGGCGGGGGCGCTTGGCGGTTGCAGAGGTTTGCTTGCGACTCTTGCCGGCGGTCCATCCATATTGACCGCCGCATTCTTCTCAACCCGGCGGCCGGCCACATGATCGCGATCGCTCGTTTGGTTCTTCAGAAGGGATTGGACGTTCGTATTTGAATCGCGTTCATTCCTGCGCGGTGCGGCCGGTGGCTTGGCAGCGGTAACCTTCGCTTCAGAATTTTCGGGCAGTGAAAGGTCGGTGGCTCGCGAATTATAGAGTAGCGCCACAAACACACCCAAAATCGCGAGGACCATCAATGCCGCCAACGCGCCGGGACCGAACCGGCGGCGCGATTCAACCATAGCCAACTGTGGTCCGATAATTTCGCGATAGCGAAATACAGTGGTCTCGCCCGAGGCGCTTGCAGTTCTATTTTCAACCAGTTCAGTTTTCACAGGCGCCGGAGCGCGGCCCATGCGCCGTAGCGCTTCGCGAAACTCCGATGCACTTGCGTAACGCTGTTCCGGCCTCAGCGCCATAGCTTTCGCCAGGATCGCACTTACCGCCGGACCGACGGCTTCGTAAATCATATTGGCGGATTGCAATGGATCCGCTTCAGAATTAATCACCGCCGCAGCCCGCACCAATGCATCGGGCGGTTTAATCCCCGTCAACAAGTGGTACAGCGTCGCGCCCAGCGCGTATATGTCACTGCGCGGATCCGTGCGGCGATCTTCAATCTGTTCAAGCGGAGCATACTGGCGTGTATAGCCGAAAAACGCACGCGACGCGGTTACCGATGTGTCCACGGAGCTCGCTTTGGCAAGACCAAAATCGAGAAGCGCAATTTGCCCAGCGGCGGTAAGTTTCAAATTGTGGGGTTTGATGTCGCGGTGAATAACTTGTCGATCGTGCGAATGCAAATAAATGAGCGCATCAAGCAATTGATCGGCCCAGGCAATGACCTGATCGCGCGGAAATGGACCGGGCTGTTGCGAGATGATTCGCGCAAGATCAACACCCGCGATGTACTGCATTACCAGAAACGCGCGGTTGCCTTCGACGAAGTGATCAGTCACGCGCGGCAGCGCGGCGTGTTGCAAGCTCGCCAGCAAACGAGCTTCACGTTCAAACTGCTTCCGCATCGATGGCTCGTTCGAAAGCGTTTCTTTTAACGCGACCGTGATGCCCAACCTGCGATCAACAGCTTCATAAACCGCGCCCATTCCGCCGCGCCCGAGCCGGCGAACAATCTCGTATCGACCCTGCACGATCGTCCCGGCTGATAACGGGGCATCCGGAACAATGTCAGTAAAATCGGTAGTTGCGCTCAAGCGGGCGGATCTCCGTAAGAATTGATTTGTCGAGATTGACGATCTGGCGTCGAGATCGTTTGGGGCGGGTGAAAAGCTATGGTCGCTCGTCGGCGACGCTTAGGCAGTATACGTTAAGCAATGATCCACAAACAAGGACACGCTATCAAAAGGTAGCGCCCAAAATTCCTCTCACCTGAGGTGATTTTTACTAGAGAATGCTTACCACAAAGGCACTAAGTCCACAGAGGTTGCACAAAGGAATTCAAAGCAGGCCATCTATCCAATAGCTTAATCGCCTGCGGCGCTGACGTGTTCGCTTTTCGCAGAGGCCTCCGGCACAACTGGTTCGTCCGCCGGGACTGAAGGTCGTGAACGAATTCGCGTGCGCAACCCGGCAGCGCTTCCGGCAAGCTGTCGCCAACGCGCGGTGTGGCGCAAATCGTCGAGCAGCGAATAAACGACCGGCGTGGCTATCAATGTCAGCATAAGCGAGAGAGTTTGACCGCCGATCACTACGACGGCGATTGAACGGCGTTCTTCCGCACCCGGCCCGGTACCGAGCGCGAGCGGCAACATGCCGGCGACAAGCGCGAGAGTAGTCATCAGGATCGGCCGCAACCGATCTCGATTTCCCTGCATGATCGCTTCGTAACGTTCAATGCCGCGCTCGCGCAGGCTGTTCATATGATCGATTTGGAGGATCGAATTCTTCTTTACGACGCCGAACAAAACCAGAATTCCGAGCGCTGAGTACAAGTTGAGGGTGTCGCCCGTGGCCCACAACGACAGCAACGCGAACGGCACGGACAACGGCAAGCTCAGCAAGATCGTAATTGGGTGAATGGTGCTTTCGAACTGCGATGCGAGGATCATGTACATGAAGATGATGGACAGAATGAAAGCCCAAATGAACTCGGTGAAAGTGCGCTCAAGTTCACGCGCGCGACCGGAAACGCTGGTCGTGTACGCGGCCGGTAAGTGCATGTCAGCGGCCGCTGCTCGCAATGCTTCGATGCGATCGGCCAGCGCATAACCAGGCGCAACGGAAGCGCGCACGGAAGCTTGACGCTCACGATCCAGACGGTCAATACGCGATGGACTGGTGTCGCGCCTGATCTTCACCAGGTTGTCCAAGCGCACGAGCCCACCGCGAGACGACGGCACGTACAGCCGTTGAATGGTGGCCACGTCGCTGCGATCACGCTCGTCCAAACGCAGTTGCACGTCGTAATCTTCATTCACTGATTCGTCGCGAAAGCGCGACGCGCGATCTTCGCCGCCAACCATCAAGCGCAATCCAGTTGCTATATCCGATGTGTCGACGCCGAGGTCCGCAGCGCGTGCGCGGTCAATCTCGACACGAAGTTCGGGCTTATTCAACTTTAAGGTGGTATCGGCATCGACGATACCGCCGAGTTTTTGCGAGCGCGCCATTAACTCATCGGCATAACCGGCGAGCGCATTGATATCCGGTCCGCGCAAGTTGAAGTCAATATCAAAACGACCACCCGCGCCAAAATTAAAAGAAGGAGCATTGCGAACCCCGCTGCGCATCGGGGCGTATTTTTGCAGCCGCCGGCGCACCTCAAGCATGACATCCTGCTGACTATAGTTGCCGCGAAAGGCGTTGAACGGATTTCCCTTTTTCAACTCGGTCCATACGCGCCCAAACGACAAGGTGCGCTCTTCGTGCGGCGCAATTCGCACATAAACGGTGCCCTGATTCACGCCGCCAAGGAACGAGCCACCCGCGTTTGCCAGCACCAGCCGCACGCCCGGTGTCGAGCTGATGTCCTTTTCAATCGCCTGCATCGTCTCGTTCATCACCGCGAGGTTCGTTCCCTCTGGTCCATTGACGCTGACTTCGAACTCGGCTTCGTCGACGTTGGTGGGAATGAACTCCTGCTTCACCGCGCGATATAGCGGCACGCTCGACAGCACTACCAGCAACGCAGTCACTGACACAGCGATGCGATGGCGCATCGCGAAAGCGAGCATTCGCGTGTACGTCAGATCAATCCAACTATAGAAACCCTTGCGCGAAGTCGGCGCACTGTAGCCGCCGGCGTCCGACACGCGAATCAGTCGCGAGCTCATCATCGGCGTCAGCGTGAAAGAAACAAGCAGACTGACGAGAATCGCGACGGCCGCCGTGATACCAAATTGATAGAGGAACCGGCCCGAAATCGATGACATGAAAGAGACCGGCAGAAAGATAACAACCAGGGAGAGCGTGGTCGCCAACACCGCCAGGCCGATGTCGCGGGTCGCTTCTTTCGCCGCTTCTTTAGGTTCGATTCGCTTCTCTTCTATAAAACGGAAAATATTTTCGAGTACTACGATCGCATCGTCGATGACTACGCCGACCATCAGCACAAGCGCGAGCATGGTCACGCTATTCAAGGTAAAGTTCAGCGCGCGCATCATGCCAAAAGCGGAAATCAGCGAACACGGAATGGCGACCGCCGCGATGACGGTTGAGCGCCATGAACGCATGAACAACAGCACTACCAGACTGGCGAGAATGCTTCCCAGCACCAGGTGTTTTTGAATTTCGTGTAGCGCCGCCTCGATATAGCGCGACTGATCGCGAATTACTTCAACCTTCACGTCGTTCGGCAATTGATTGATGACGCGCGGTAACTCGCTCTTCACGCCGTTAATCACGTCGATGGTGTTCGCGCCTGA
>DATENN010000157.1:0-5854 GCA_035275045.1 Pyrinomonadaceae bacterium | reverse complement strand
CATTTACGATCTCGCCTAACGATTTTGGACTGGAGGCTCAGCCGCTCGAGAAATTTCGCGGGGGCGGACCGGCTGAGAACGCGCGAATCATTCGCGGCATCCTCAATCGCGATGACACCGGGAGTCTTGTTGTCGCCCGGGACCTTGTCATCGCCAATGCTGCTGCCGCCTTGCGTGTTGCCGGTCTGGCGACAGACTTGTGTCAAGCGGCCGCGCTCGCACGAGAAAGCATCGAGACCGGTGGCGCGGCTTCAAAACTCGACGCGCTTATTCGAGAGACAAATCGCACATAATGAGCAGGAACTTTCTTTCTGAAATCGTGGCGCGGAAGCGTGAGGAGATCGCACAACGTCGCGCCAAGGCTAACGGGTTGAAAGAACGAGCCGCTAAAGCAAGAAAGAATATTGCGACACATCGACTCCGAGCCGCGTTACAAGCGACCTCGCCCGCAATTAAGATCATTGCCGAATTCAAACGCAAGTCGCCATCACGCGGAGTAATACGCGTCGACTTGTCTCCCGCGGACGCGGCGGCTGCTTACGAACGCGGGGGTGCTAGCGCCATTTCCGTACTGACGGACGAAAAATTTTTCGACGGATCGCTCGACGACCTCATTGCCATTCAAACTCAAACACAACTGCCGATCTTGCGGAAAGATTTCCTGATCGATCCGTTCCAAATTTACGAATCAGCGAATGCCGGAGCGGACGCGGTTCTTTTGATCGCCGCCATTCTCGATGATCCCCTACTCACGCAGATGCGCATGATTGCCGAAGATGAAGTCGGCCTCGATGCGCTAATCGAAGTGCATGATTCGAATGAATTGCGCCGCGCCCAGACCGCTGGAGCGAAACTTATCGGCGTGAACAATCGCGATCTGCGCAATTTCGAAGTGTCATTGACGACGAGCGAGCATCTTATCGCCAAAGCCCCCCGCGATGCGATCATGGTCAGCGAAAGCGGATTGCAGACGTTCGAACAATTGCGCCGACTGCACGAACTTGGGTTTCATGGTTTTCTGATCGGCGAAAGTCTAATGCAGGCCGGCGACCCGGAGGCGGCGTTGCGCGAGTTGATCGCTGGCTAATATGAATCGAGCACAAATAAAAATCTGCGGCGTTCGCAGCGTGGAAGACGCGCGAGTTTGCGCGGAGTTGGGCGCCGACATGATCGGTCTGAATTTTTACCGGCAGAGTCCGCGCGTAATTGAACCGACCGTTGCGCGTCAGATTGTTGAAGCGTTGTCCGACAGCATTGAAACCGTTGGCGTTTTTGTCGACGCACCTGCCAAAACCATTCGCCAAATTTCGAAAGTTACCGGAATCACGTCCGTGCAATTGCATGGCGAAACTGCGCCGGACCTGTGCAGCGATCTAGCGCGGGAGTTTCACGTCATTCGTGCTTTTAGCACCAACGCGCAATTCCGGCCCGAAACGGCTGCCTTATTTCCTGATTGCGACATTCTGCTCGATGCGCACGATCCGAATTTGCGAGGTGGCACGGGACAAATCTGCGATTGGCCAATGGCGCGCGCCACTCTGCCGTTCACGCGTTTCCTGATTCTATCCGGTGGCTTGAGCGCGCAGAACGTCGCTGCTGCTGTGGCCGCAGTCCGGCCGCACGCTGTCGATGTTTGCAGCGGCGTGGAAAGCGCACCCGGCGTGAAAGATCACCGCACCCTGGAAAAGTTCATCGCCGCCGCTCGAGCGTCATGAGAACGCAAGAATCGACAATCACCCGCAGCGAGCCGGATCAGCAGGGTCATTGGGGAAAGTTCGGCGGACGTTACGTGCCTGAAACTCTGGTCGCGCCACTCGATGAGTTAGAAGGCGAATTCATGCACGCGCGCAATGACGCAACCTTTCGAAACGTTCTCGAAGATCTGCGGCGCGATTACTGTGGGCGGCCGACGCCATTATATTTTGCGGGACGACTGACTGCGCATGCCGGCGGCGCGAAAGTGTTTCTAAAGCGCGAGGACCTCGCCCACACCGGTTCGCACAAGATCAACAACGCGATTGGCCAGGCATTGCTCGCGCAGCGAATGGGTAAGCGGCGGGTCATCGCCGAAACCGGCGCCGGCCAGCACGGCGTCGCAACTGCAACGGTGTGCGCATTGTTTGGATTACCTTGTGTCATCTACATGGGCGCGGAAGACGCTCGACGACAGGAGCTCAACGTTTTTCGAATGGAATTGCTCGGCGCCAAAGTTGTTAAAGTCAATGCGGGCACCCGGACTTTGAAGGACGCGATCAATGAAGCGTTGCGGGACTGGGTTACGAATGTGCATGACACCTATTATCTGTTAGGCAGCGCGCTTGGTCCGCATCCCTACCCGCTGATGGTGCGCGAATTTCAAAGCGTGATCGGACGCGAAGCGCGTGAGCAGATTCTCCAGCAGACCGGCCGATTGCCGCACACTCTGCTGGCCTGCGTGGGCGGCGGGTCGAACGCGATCGGTTTGTTTCATCCTTTCATCGCGGACGAACAAGTGCGGATGATCGGCGTCGAGGCCGGCGGCAGTGGAGACGCGATGGGCGAACACGCAGCCAGATTTCATTCGCACGATTCGAGCGGTGGGGGACGCGTCGGCGTGTTGCAGGGGACAATGTCTTACGTTTTGCAAAACGAACACGGGCAGATCGCGAACACGCATTCGATTTCCGCCGGGTTGGATTACGCCGCGGTGGGCCCCGAGCACGCGTTTCTACATGACACCGGCCGGGCCGAATATATTTTTGCGAGCGACGCGGAGGCGCTGGAAGGGTTCACCCTTTGCACGCAACTGGAGGGAATCACTCCGGCGTTGGAAAGTTCCCACGCGATCATGCCGGCAATTCGCGTCGCGCGGGAATTGTCCGCTGAGGACACGATCGTTGTAAACCTTTCAGGACGCGGCGACAAAGATGTGCAACTCGTGGCGGATATGGGCAAGCCATGAGTCGTATAGGCGACGCGTTTGCGAAGCTGAAACGCAGTGGGCGGGGCGGTTTCATTCCATTCGTCACCGCGGGAGATCCCGATCTCGCCACCACGGAGTTGCTCCTGGTCGAATTGGCCGCGGCCGGCGCAGATATTATCGAGCTCGGTGTTCCATTCAGCGACCCGGTGGCCGATGGTGAGGTGATTCAGCGTGCTTCCGAACGCGCGTTACACCACGGCACCACGCTTCGCGCTGTGCTCGACTGCGTGGCTCGATCACGCCAACACATCGACATACCCATTGTGCTTTTCACGTATTTCAATCCCGTCTTACAGTTTGGAGAAGAACATCTCGCGCGGGAAGCGAAGCGTACCGGTGTCGACGCTGTGCTGATAACGGACTTGATTCCAGAGGAAGCGCAATCGTGGACGACGCTTCTGCATCAGTTGGGGCTCGATCCAATTTTTCTCGTTGCCCCGACAACTTCGGACGCTCGTTTAAAGCGAATTGCGCAGCAGGCGCGCGGATTTATTTACGCAATTGCTCGTGCCGGCGTCACCGGCGCACGCACCACGCTTCCTCGCGATGCCGAGCCTCTGGTAACGCGTATTCGAATGGTCAGCGATTTGCCGATCGCGGTTGGTTTTGGTGTATCGAATCGCGAGCAAGTCGAGCAGGTCTGGCGTTTTGCTGATGCGGCTGTCATCGGCAGTGCAATCGTAAAAGAAATCGAGAGATTAAACCGCGCCGAGGACCTTGTACAAAATATCGGTAAGTTTGCGCGATCGCTCGTCTCTGGTGGTTGATCTCACCTTCGTTGCGTCCGGCAAAAAATTCATTCCCGACCGAGAAGCGCAAAAATCTCGGTCGCTTTTTGCTTTCCTTTCACCGCCACTTCGCCGAGCCGCCGCGTGTGATAACGTTCTTTGGCGCTGGCCAGGGTCGAACCACTGATGATAATGCGAGTCGCATACTCAGGCATCTTCGTTAGGCCTTCCAGGCGTGAAGCCAAATTTACCCCGTCGCCGATCACGGTGTAATTAAGACGCGTCGCCGAGCCCATGTTCCCGGCTACAACGATGTCGGTATTGACACCAATCCCGAGCCCGACCCTCGGCAACCCTCGGATTTGCCATTGCCGATTCAGCTCGTCGATTGCTGCTACCATTTCGAGTGCAGTCTTCATCGCGCGATCGGCATCGTCGGGATTTTTGAGTGGAGCACCGAATAATGCCATCAGAGCGTCGCCCATGTATTTGTCGACCACGCCGCCGTGTTTCTCCACAATCGCGCTCATGCGAGTGAAATAGCGATTCAGGATGCCCAGCATCTCCTGCGGCGGCAGCCTTTCGCTCATACTGGTAAAATCGCGAAGGTCCGAAAAAAGAACGGTCACTTCGCGTTCTTCTCCACCCAGTACGACATCTTTTCGCAACAATTCGGCCGCCACTTCGGGCGAAACCACTTTACCTAACAAATCGCGCACCCGGTCGCGTTCGGCCAAACCTTCGCTCATTTGGTTAAAGGAATCGGCTAGCGAACCGATTTCATCTTCCTGTTTGAGATCGACCCGATGCTGATAATCGCCGGCCGCGATCTTTTGGGCGCTTTCGGCTAGTTGCAGGACAGGACTGGAAACACCGCGTCCAATCCAAACACCCAAAGCCGCGGATACGGTTAGTCCGAGCAACGCCAGGAACAGATACGTATGCTCGAGCCGAAGATGCGGAGCGAGCTCGAGATCGAGTGAACGCTGCAGCAACGCAATCGCATTCCCATTGTCCGTCGGCAACGGCACGGCATAACTCAAGAACGTTTCCCCGGCAACGCCAAGATCGACAATCTTCTTTGGCGGAAGCGCACTCCGATTCAGGCGTCTCATCAGGGACGGCCGTTTTTTTTCGTCAAACGTGGTAGCAAAGAAATTTTGGCCGCCAAAAAACGTGATCTCCAGATTTGCGTACGACTTGATCTCACGTGCGAAGTCATCGTCAATACGAAACCCGGGACAGAGCCACGCGATGGGGTCGGGCGCGAGCAGCGGAGTCACCGCCATCGCGTAAAGAACATTGTCGAGAATAACAAATGCGTAGGCAGATTCGTTTTTTTCCGCTTTGTCGATCAATCGTGGAAAGGGAAACGCCACACCGTGCAGGTCCGGTCGCCGCATATCGAAAAGAAGTTCCTTTTCCAAAGATGCGATCAGGACCACGTCTGCTTTCACGCGGCCCTGCAAACTCTCCAGGGCCGACAATGTCGTGGCGCGGTCCTGATCGGCGCCGGCGAAAGCTTCCTGGAAAGCGTGATCCCGGGATAGAATCGACGCTGCGCCTGTGATCTGGCGATTGCGCTGTTCGATCAGTTTTTCGAAAATCTGCGCGCCCGCCTGCAAACTCGAGTCAATCTGCGCGAGCGCATGCTGACGGTTTGCCCGTCTAACGACTAGATAGGTCGTGGTTTGGAGCAGGGTCAAAAGACCAACCAGAAAGAAGAGCAGCCGGCTTCTAAAACTGCGAAATCGAAATTTCAGCGATATCCTCCGGTCGATAAGTCAGGCGCGCGTTTTGCGCGAAGGTCCGGCTTTAAATCCAGAGTGAAAACCAACTCCTTCGCGGCGCCGGATGTAAGATCGACGTGCTGCGCGAATTTTGCCGGATCGCCTTTAAGGGACGGCTGCCAGACCCCGACCAAGTATTGACCAGGCGTGAGATCTTTCAAGACGGCCCGACCGTCCTTACCCGTGACCTGAAAATAGGGCGTTGGCAGCACCGCCACGTAGGCGATCATCCAGTCATGAATATTACATCCGAGGGTGACAAAACCCACCTTATCGAATGTAACCGGCGCGGCTGGAACTCCGGCGTAAAGCGGCAGCTCAAATTTTTTTGCGGGTGAAAACGAATAGACATGATGGCGAATGTTATCCTTATT
>DATENN010000156.1:0-7489 GCA_035275045.1 Pyrinomonadaceae bacterium | reverse complement strand
ACGCGTGCCTTAATATGCGGTCTGTCGAGCGATCACGGTTTGGAAAGAACCCAGGATTCGTCTGACTCGCGACAAAATTGCGGAAGAAAACGGTTCGCAATTTTTGCCTATTCAAAGACAAGGAGCGGTTATCGCCTGGATGGCCGCGGAATAAACTCTCTTGTGAAAGGAGAGGTTATGAAAAAGATGAACCGCTGGTTGAAGATGGGAAGTGTAACCATAGCCCTGGTGCTTGGTTTCGCGATTGGCTTGGGGTTGGCTGTCCATGAATTATTTTTGCTCGTGCTATTGATCATGTTGCTGGTTCTCGTCGGCGAGTGGACCGCCAGGAAGGCGCACGAATATCTCCGTCATTTCCATCCACGACCATGAAATCCATGAGAAACGGCAGCCCGGTAGCGCACGACGCCTCGCGCCAACTGAGCGGTTTCGTTTTTAGATCTACATCTGCGATCTCAATCCTGTTTTGCGGGGTGTTTCTGTTGCTGATCGGATGTGCGCTCATGGGGGCAAACCATTTCAAACGCGAGACAATTACCGCGTCGCCTCACATTGTCGGCCATGGATCGGTTGGCGAAGTAACACGCGGACCGCTCGGCCGATCTGAAATCGCTATCACCTTCGATGCTGGCGCGGAGGCTGATTGCTTTGAAGATTTGATCACGGCGCTCGAAAGCGCACACGTTCGTAGTACATTCTTTGTAACCGGGAATTGGGCGCAAAAGAACAGGCAATGCACCGAAGCGATAACCAAACACGGACACGAGATCGGAAATCACACCTGGAACCATCTCAATCTAACGCAACAACCCGATAACGTCGTGCGCGAGGAGATAACGCGAGCGGACGTGATTTTGAATGAAATTTCGGGCCAAAGCCCGAGGCCGAGGTGGCGCGCTCCATATGGCGAGCGTGACGATCGAGTACTGCGGCTCGCGGCGAGCCTCGGATACAAATCAATCTATTGGACGCTCGACAGCCTCGATGGCGTGGAACCGGTAAAGACCCCGCAGTTTTTAGTCGATCGAATTACAAGCAGAAGCGATGCGGAGCTCGACGGCGCAATCATCCTGATGCACGTCGGCGAACGCAGCACCGCCGGTGCGTTGCCAGTCATCATCGCGAATCTTCAAGGCCGCGGCTTTCGTCTCGTGACCATTTCCGAATTATTGCAAACAATGAGGTAACAGGACTGATGAAAGCCACGGTTTTCCATTCTCCAAATCACATCAGCATTGAGGAAGTCCCGCGACCCACTGCCGGCGTTGGCGAAGCGGTGATTCGCATTACGTTAACAACAATTTGCGGGACCGATTTGCACATCTTGCGTGGCGAATACGCGGTGAAACCGGGACTTGTGATTGGACACGAACCCGTAGGAGTAATTGAAGAACTCGGTGAGGGCGTAACTGGATATAGAATTGGCGATCGCGTTCTCGTTGGCGCGATTACTCCATGCGGTCAATGTCGGGCTTGTTTATCAGCGCAGTGGGCGCAATGCGGCCATGGAGAAGGCGTTGAAGCAATTGGCGGCTGGCGTTTTGGAAATACCATCAACGGCGCGCAGGCCGAATACCTTCTTGTTCCCTACGCGCAGGCTAACCTGGCTAAGATTCCAGATGAGCTGAGCGACGAGCAAGTCGTCCTTCTCGCCGACATTGCCTCGACTGGATTCAGCGGTGCGGAATCGGCAAATATTCGGATCGGCGACACTGTCGCGGTGTTTGCGCAGGGACCGATCGGGCTCTGCGCAACAGCCGGGGCAAAGCTGATGGGCGCCTCATATATAATAGGCGTCGACAGCGATCCGGTGCGCATGAAGATGGCGAAACAGATGGGCGCCGATGTCGTGCTTGATCCAAAGCAGTGTGACAGTGTTGCCGAAATTAAGAAACTTACGGGCGGCGGCGCTGATGTAGCGATCGAAGCACTGGGCCTGCAAGAGACGTTTGAAAATTCCCTGAGGTGCTTGCGGCCCGGCGGCACGCTTAGCAGTCTAGGTGTCTACTCGGGGAAACTTCAAGTGCCATACGACGCCTTTGCAGCAGGCATCGGCGATTACAAAATCGTGACAACACTTTGTCCCGGAGGGAAGGAGCGCATGCGAAGGTTGATGTCGATGGTCCAATCGAAGCGCTTCGATCCGACGCCGCTGCTCACGCACAGATTTTCGCTCGATCGAATCGTGGAGGCTTACGACCTCTTCGGTTCACGTCGGGATGGAGTAATCAAAGTAGCGATAACCCCATGATCGCAACCGCCGCAAGACCATCGGTATTGACACCACTGACCGAGCGTCAACAAACCTTTACGTCTTTTCCGAAACAGTATGTCACCGTCAAGAAACTGCACGGAATTGAAATCACCTTTCGCGCGATTCAAATAGAAGATGAACCGCTGCTTATTGAGTTTCACAAAACGCTCTCGGATCAATCAGTTCACTTCAGATATTTTGGCGCCGTAACCCTGCGTGAAAGGACACTGCACGAACGATTGCGCCGGCATTGCGCTATTGATCAGACACGCGAATTCGCACTCGTCGCCGATCGGGAAGACGCCGGTGGTAAGCATCATATTTTGGGTGTGGCGCGCCTGTTCAAAGAACCTATGCGGGATGAGGCGGAATTCGCGATATTGATCAGCGATGCCTGCCAGGGAAAAGGCGTCGGAACCTATCTTCTAAAGCTATTGGTTCGCGTTGGCCGCGAAAGCCACTTGCGACGAATCGTTGGACATATCCTTGCGGATAATCTGGCGATGACGCATGTCTGTCGAAAGGTCGGATTCTCGCTTCACTTCAACGGCTCGATCGGCGAGTGGTTCGCTGAGATTCTATTTTAGTTTAACGAATCAGGTCGTTAATCGCGCGGCCTAAAGTGATAAGGCCGATAAGCAATACAAAACCGAGCACGATCTTGCGAAAATATTTTTGGTCGATGCGACCGAGAGTCAGTTTGCCAAGGTACGAACCAACGAACGCGATGATTAACAAACCGATGATGTATACAAGTGAGTTTGGCGCGAGATAACCACTTCGCAGATAGATAATCATCCGGCTGAAATCGACGCCGGAATCGATTCCAGCCGAAGTGGCGACAAAGACGCCTTTCTCCAAATCAAAGGCAGCTAGCGCAAGACCGCGAAGTGCGCCGCCGGTTCCAATCAGACCGGCCATAAAACCGGCGACGCCACCCGCGCTGATGGCAGTCAATTTTGTCGCAGAAACCTTCGCTGTTGGATTCCACAGAAAGAACATGCTGAAGGTGATTAGAAATAGACCAAGGATCAATTGGTCGAATTTAAGTTCTAGTTTGGTGCTGAGATACGCGCCGAGAATCACTGCGGCGACGCTGGGTATGCCAAGCAAGAGAAGCAGCCGAAGCCGCACGTGCTTTCCGAAAAGCACTAACTTCGCAGCGTTGCTGAACACATGCAGGATGCTTGTCAGAGCAAGGACCTGGTGAAAATCGAAAAAGAAACTGGCAAGCGGGACGAAGAAAACCGACGAACCAAAGCCAGCCACGGTTCCGACGATCTCGGACAAGAGCGCGATCAGAAAGAAAAGAACGGTAAACATGCGCAGACCTCGGGATCGAACGCCATTGTTATGGCTAAGTCCCTAGTTGCAAGACGTCTATCAGGTCTGCGCAAGATATAGCCGATCTTTCGCAAGGGATGAGAAGCGACCTGCGATAGGTCGCTCATACTTAAGGCATGAAAACAGAGATGCTCCCGATCAAAAAGCCAAAACTAGCTGCTTCTCGCAAAAACCGCGTCGCTAAGACGACACGAAATTCGCGGGAGATTAAGAATGTGCTTGTGCCGCTGGATTTTTCGACAGCGTCGCATGCTGCTCTCCGCTTCGCTCTTCCGTTATTGAAGCGCTTTGGTGCAAATCTGCATCTTGTGCACGTCCTGCCACCGGACTCACCATTATCGGGATTGGCGGATTTGCCGATGGTCGTTCCGGATGTCGAAATCGGACGCCGGGTTCGGCGCAACATGGCTAGCGTAGCCGAAAAACACGGCGGAAAACTGCTGCCTAGCGACCTTCATTTTCGTAAAGGCAGTCCCTTTGCCGAGATCTGTAACCTCGCCCGCGAGAAAGACATCGACTTGGTTGTCATTTCGACGCGAGGCAACACCGGACTCAAACATCTAACACTGGGCAGCACAGCTGAACGCGTCGTGCGGTATTCGCCGTGCCCAGTACTCGCGGTGCGCGATCCCTTACAAGCAAACAAAGCCGAGCGCAACGGGAAAACAACGACGCGTCGTCCGCAGACCATCACTAGAATTCTTGTTCCGATCGATTTCTCGGACTGTTCATTAAAGAGCTTGGCCTATGCAAAACAGCTGGCGAAGGAATTTAATGCTACGGTCATACTGCTACACTCCGTTGCCCTTCAATATTTTATCACAAGCGACGAATACGCGCGGTATGACCTTCCGCTGCTCACGCAGCAATCGGAGAAAATCGCGCAGAGGCAAATGCGCGATCTGGTCCGGATGACACAACGAGACGGCGCTAGAGTTGAGTCTTCTGTTCAAATCGGTCACGCCGGCCAGCAAATTGTTGCCCGTGCGCAGGCGGAACACGCTGACCTCATTGTCACGTCTACCCATGGTTACACGGGCTTGAAGCATGTGCTCATGGGAAGCACGGCTGAATACGTCGTTCGGCATGCGACGTGCCCCGTGCTAGTCGTGCCAACCCGCGAACGTCCGGTTATTAGCTAGCGACGAATAAACTGAATCGAGTGTTGCCCGTGCTTTTTTCGCCAGCGCGTTGACGATGGTTCCGACCTTTAGTCTAGTACTAACTCCAGTAAGGCACTGTTCTTGTGGGCGGAGCTAATCGACGGAGCCAGGGTGGCGAAATTGGCAGACGCGCCAGACTTAGGATCTGGTGGAGCAATCCTTAGGGGTTCGAGTCCCCTCCCTGGCACCAATTCAACGAAGCAAACGGACTTCGAACCGCCATGGGTGTGAGTTGGATATTCGTTTACGTTCGCTGACTTATTCACAGGTCGATTGCGATAATTCACGAACTCCGGCTTGATTTGACGCTGAGAAATATTGAAGAGTGTAATGGTCACCCACTTCGTTTTATGGATCTCGAACTTGCTCGTCCGAAGACCGCCCACGAAATCGAGCGGAAATTTTTGGTTAAAGAATTGCCGGTCAATCTGAAGACTTGCGAGAGCCGTCCGATCGAGCAGGGGTACTTTGCGGTCAAGCGCGACGGAACGCAGGTGCGGCTGCGGAAAGCCGGGACGCAATATTCGCTTACCTTCAAGCGCGGGCGGGGAATCAAGCGGCAGGAATGGGAAGTGGCGTTGCTACCGGAGCAATTCAATGAACTTTGGCCGACCACCGAGGGACGGCGTTTGCGTAAGACCCGCTACGATGTGCGGTACGGAGAGTACACGATCGAAGTGGATATTTATGCGGGCTTGAACAAAGGATTAATCGTCGCGGAGGTCGAATTCGACGACGAAAGGCAGTGCGAGAAATTCCAGCCGCCGAAATGGTTCGACGAGGAAGTGAGCGGGAAATCCCGGTATAGCAACGTGAGACTGGCGCGCGAGTAAGCGCGGTTATTATGAGCTATCAATTGCGAGACGATGAAAGCCTGGGGGAGGCTCTTCAGCGGATTTGCCGGAAACAGGTCCAGCTCGCGCTGGCATTCGCCCGTGGCGAAAAGGAAACCGACGATACGCCGGTGCACGAGACGCGGAAACATTTGAAGAAAGCGCGCGCGGCCCTGCAACTTTTGAAAAAGGAAATCGGGCGCGGGCTTTTCCGGAAGGAAGACCATTGTTTGCGAGATGTCGGGCGGTTGATCTCGGAAATTCGCGACGCGGAGGTGCGATTACAGACCGTGCAACAACTGCAGGGCCTGGCCGGGAACCAAAAGCATCGCAAATATCGCAAACTGGAAGAGATGCTTTTGATTGAACTGGAGAATTTCGTGGTGGCTTTTGCCGAATGGCACGTCCAGGCCATTCCCATGCTGGAAAGCATGTGCAAGGAAATTGATAGCTGGCCGGTAGAACATTTTGATCGCAAACAACTTCTGCGCGCCGTGCAGCGCTCCTACAAATGCGGACGTCAAGCGCTGGCCGATGCCAAGGCGCGGGGCACAACCGAATGCTTTCACGAGTTTCGCTCGGCCGCGAAGCAGCTTTGGTATCAACTGCGCATCATTCGTCCGATCAATCCGGTCGTGCTCGGCAATCTCGGTGCGGAGGTGCGCTCGCTGGGAAGTCTGTTAGGGCGGGCGCACGACCTAAGCTTCCTCGGAGACCGGCTGCGTCAGGAACAAAATCAGTCCCAGTTCAAACGTGAGAGTCATGAATTGCTGGCGGTGATCGAAGCCAGCGTTTCCGATTTGCAACGCGGCGCGGCCGATTTGGCAGAACGTTTTTTCGCCGAACGTCCCCGCGACTTTGGTAAACGAATCGCCGCGTGGCTAGACGACTGGCCGGATGGCGCCTCCCCTTCAATGGCCGAGGAACTGGTCAATGATAGTGGGCCGCCGGTGCCTAACGTCGCTTGAGCAGGTCGCGCGACGGCGTTTCAACAAACTTTCACGATCTTCGGCGGCCAGAGCCAGAGTAATCGTCCGCGCATATCAGCCGGATCCACATCGAGGAGGGCCAGTCCGGCCTTGGATAATTTCAGAGTCGCTCCGGTCAACTCGCCGATCGTATCGGTGAAGCTCGGTTCGTGTCCGACGATCATGATATTTTCGCCCGGATATTTCTTAAACAATTGCTTGAGCAACGCGGTGTGGAATCCCGGCGCAAGTTTGTCGTCTTCGCGCAACTTGAGGTCCAACCGATTGGCCACAATCTCAGCCGTCTGTTTGGCGCGCGGTAACGGACTGGTAATGATCTGATCCAGCGAAACCTTTAGTTTTTCCAAAAACGCCGCCACCTTTTTCATCTCGTCTTTTCCGTGTTTGGTTAACGGGCGTTCGTCGTCCGGCTTGGTCCAGTTTGGCCAATCGGCTTCGCCGTGCCGCAGAAAATACAGTTTCACTATAATGAGTAACGCAAAGGATTGAGGCGTTGCGCGGAATTAATCAATGATGCACCACTTTTTTTTCCCAGTTCGCGGCAACGTCTCCCAAAGCCGGACCCCGCCAAGATAAGCGTTGCGGTTGTGACCTTGTTTGACTCCTTCGGGTAGACTTTTGAATCGCTTCACGTTGCCGCCGCCCAGAACAACGTAATCGGCGATGAGGGCTTTTTTCAATTGATGCACGGCGTGCCTTACTTCCGCTTTCCAGGCTCGTTCACCCAAGCGAAACAAACCGGGTTTACCCAAATATTCCTCGATGATTTTGCCGTCACGATATGGCAGATCGCCCAATTCCAGGGCAAACAAGTGCTTTGGCCAGACCATGGCAGAACCCAGTCCGGTGCCGAGCCCGAGAAAAAGCATTCGCCCGCCGCTATAACTTCCAAGCGATTGCAGGGCT
>DATENN010000155.1:0-3930 GCA_035275045.1 Pyrinomonadaceae bacterium | reverse complement strand
AGCGTCACAGTCACTGACATGGCAGGATACGGAACCTTCGCTGTTAGCAGTGCCACAAAAACTTTGACCGAGTTGCGAGATGTGCCGCAATCAATTGCCGTCGTTTCCCGCGAAGCTATTGACGACCAGGGCATGCAAAACATTGGCGACGTCGTGCGATATGTTCCCGGCGTCACCGCAATTCAGGGAGAGAACAACCGCGATCAAGTCGTCATTCGCGGCAATAGCTCTTCAGCAGATTTCTTTGTTGACGGAGTGCGCGACGACGTTCAGTACTATCGAGATCTTTACAACCTGGATCGAGTTGAAGCGTTAAAAGGCCCGAACGCGATGATCTTCGGCCGCGGTGGTGGTGGCGGCGTAATCAATCGCGTAACCAAGCAAGCATATTTCGGATCGCTCGGCGAACTGACTTTTCAAGGCGGATCGTTTGGCAATAAGCGCGCCGTCGGTGACCTTAACCGGTCCTTAACCAAGCGACTGGCCGTGCGGTTGAATGGTATGTTCGAAGATTCAAACAGTTTCCGCGAGGCGGTTGGTTTGAATCGCTTCGGTATCAATCCGACCGTCACCATCGCGGCTACTCAACAAACGCAGATTCGAGTTGGCTATGAATTCTTCCAGGATCATCGGGTGGCGGATCGAGGAATTCCTTCATTCCGGGGACGTCCGGCGCCTACTGACCTTTCGACCTTTTTGGGAAATCCGGATGAAAGCAAAGTTCGCGCGCGCGTGCAGCTTCTTTCGAGCGTTGTCGATCACCAGATGGGAAGTCTATCGATTCACAATCGCACGTTGTTCGGCAAGTATCGGCGGTTCTATCAAAACTTCGTTCCCGGATCCGTCAGCGCGGACCTAACGCGCGTCAACATTTCTGCGTACAACAACGCGACGCGACGTAACAATATTTTCAATCAAACTGATCTGACCTACAGCGCGAAGACAGGATCGGTGCGGCACACTTTGCTCGGCGGCGCTGAGTTTGGACGACAAGTCTCTAACAATTTCCGTAATACCGGATTCTTTAACAACGCCAGTGCGTCGATCGCAGTTTCATTCGCGAATCCCACGGTGACTACGCCGGTGACGTTTCGGCAGAATGCCACTGATGCAAACAACCGCGTGCAGGCCGACATAGCGGCCGCGTACGTCCAGGATCAGATTGAGCTAATACCAAAACTGCAATTGCTGGCAGGCTTGCGTTATGACCATTTCATGTTGACCTTTCACAACAACCGGAATGGTGACGAACTGCAACGCGTTGATGGTCTTTGGTCGCCGCGTCTGGGAGTCGTCTTCAAGCCGTTGGCGTCGTTGTCTCTTTATACGAGTTACAGCGTTAGCTATTTGCCCGGTTCCGGAGATCAGTTCTCTTCTCTGACTAGCGTTACGCAAACACTCAAGCCTGAAGCGTTTCACAACTATGAAGTCGGCGCCAAGTGGGACTTGTTGCAGGCGCTTTCGTTTACGTCGGCGTTTTATCGTCTGGATCGAACCAACACACGTGCTAGTGATCCAAATGATCCGGCGCGGCTAGTGCAAACTGGAAGTCAACGCACGGAAGGAATCGAATTGGGTTTGAACGGCCAGGTAACCCGCGATTGGCAGATGCTGGGGGGCTATGCGTTTCAAGATGCGCGCGTCACCAGTGCGACAACTTCGGCGGCGAAGGGTGCGGTAGTCGGGCAGGTGCCGCGTCACACGTTTTCGCTTTGGAACAACTACCGGTTCGCGACGAAATTGGGCGCCGGCCTCGGAATAATTCATCGCTCAAACATGTTTGCAGCCATCGATAACAAAGTGACGTTGCCCGGGTACACGCGTGCCGACGCCGCGGTGTATTACGACCTGTCAGATCGAATCAGGATGCAAGCCAACCTTGAAAACCTGGCGAACAAGAAATATTTCGTCAACGCTGATAGTAACGACAACATCTCGCCCGGTAGTCCGCGCGCCCTTCGCGTTTCACTGAAGTGGAAGTTCTGACGGGCGTGGATTTTTCTAAGCGTTAAAGTTACCGACAGTGAAACTTCCTCCGCTACGTTAATCACCGCCGCTACGTTATAATCCCCGCCTCCCGGATATCGTTCGGAAAGGTTTGCTTACAAAACAGAATGCTTCCTGAGAAATTAGCTCATTTCAAACAGATACTACTTTCCGAACTCGAGAAAGCCACTGAGCATGTTCGCGATGAACAAGCCGCTGCGCTGGAGCTGTCCGACGATGGCGTTAAAGACGCTGTTGACATGTCGTTGATGGACGTAAACAAAGAGTTGGTACTGCGACGCGGCGAACGCGAATCACAGCTGATTGCGGATATCGACCAGGCGCTTTTGCGAATCGAAGAAGGTTCGTATGGGAAGTGTGCCAAATGCGGAAAGCTGATCGATGAGCGGCGACTAGAAGCCCTGCCAACCGCCCGCTATGACGCTGCGTGCCAGGAAGCTCTTGAGCGCGCCAACGGCGACGGCGAGCACTCAACACTCTAGTAAATCGTGAATCGTAAATCGTGAATAGTCCGAACGCTAGATGTCTGATGTGAGATGTGAGATGTGAGATGTGAGACGTTAGGCATCCGACGTAAGTATCAGAAGCAATGTGTCAGGCGTCAGAATTCCGGCGTCAACCGCTGACTTCTGACATCTGACATCTGACAGCTGCCATCGCCTTACTATTTACGATTCACGATTTACGATTCACTACGCTTTCGGATGCGCCTTGTCGTAGACCTGAATCAATTTTTCCATCGAAACATGCGTATAGATTTGCGTGGTAGAAAGACGCGCGTGACCAAGCAACTCTTGGATGTCGCGCAGGTCAGCACCGCTATCCAGCAGGTGCGTCGCAAATGAGTGCCGCAACGCATGCGGGCTGATATCGTAACGACCGGCGCAGATGCCGATGTATTTTTCTACCATGCGACCGACGGAACGAGTGGTGATACGCGTGCCTTGATAGTTTAAGAACAGCGCCTCCGGTTCGCGCAGCGAAACCGGAGCCGCGTCCAGAAATCGATCTCTCACATCCAAATAATTTCTCAGCGCTTCCAAAGCCGGCTCGCCAAAAGGAATAATCCTTTCTTTGCGTCTTTTGCCCGTCACGCGAACCAGCCGGTTCTTGAAATCGACGTGACCCAAATTCAATTTCGTAAGTTCAGCCACGCGCACGCCAGTCGCATACATCAACTCCAGTATCGCACGATCACGCTTTCCGAGATCGGAGGCCGTATCGGGCGTCTCGATAAACTTGATCGCCTCTTCAATTGAAAGATGCACCGGCAATTTCTTTTCCAGTCGCGGTGTAGCAACGAGCTTTGCCGGGTTCATCTCAAGTAGTCCTTCGCGAACGAGAAACTGAAAGAAGGTCCGTAACGCGGCGAGTTTACGTGCGATCGAGCTCTTCTTTTTTTGGGCGGAATGCAGGCTCGCTAACCACTCGCGAATGGTGATGTGATCGATTGACTGAATCGGCGGAAAGGATCGCTTTCCAGTTTTGGCAGTTGCCGGTGCGAGGTAATCGAGGAACTGTTCGAGGTCGCTTTGATAATTGCGTAAGGTGTGTTCGCTGACGTTTCGTTCGTAACGCAGGTGTTCGAGAAACTGATTCAGCAGTTCTTGCATTGCTACTGAGCGTGCCGTTAACAACTAGAAGCGCGAATAGAAATCACAATTGATGTGAAAAGTTAGCTTCGCAAAGACAAAGTCAGAACCGGGAGCGATAGCGACTGGGTCGGGATACGAACGTGCGCGCGCCATTTAAACCCATCTCGGTTAGCTCGTACATGGCAATTGATTTCCGTTACCAATCATTCGCCGCCACATTCGCCGGCTTCGGCGAATAATAGCCTTTGCGCGCGCGCAACCGCACGTCTTTTCTCGTCTTCACGCGCAGGTCAATGGAATGAAAGCGGCCATCAGGTTTCTCTTCGCC
>DATENN010000154.1:0-2678 GCA_035275045.1 Pyrinomonadaceae bacterium | reverse complement strand
CTTCGACTACGTGAAGATGCCCGACTATCGCTGGGGCATTTTCCTGAAGCCGGCCGCGGCTGATGCCACGATCGGATTCGGTGATAACTACGGCCAACCTGTTTACCAGGAAGTACCTGGCGAATTCCGCAATTCCCTTCGCCGCATCATCGTCACGCAGGGTGACACTGAACCTGCCTCAGTCGAACAACAGCGGCAACTTGGTCAAACATGTCCGTCGCTCTACGACTTGCGAAATCTTTTTCAGGTGAACGTTGAAGAAGGCCGGCACTTGTGGGCCATGGTCTATTTGCTGCACCGATATTTCGGACGCGACGGTCGCGACGAGGCCGATGAGCTGCTGGAAAGGCGCAGTGGCAATCCTGACAAACCGCGCATTCTCGAAGCGTTTAATCAGCCGTGCGACGACTGGCTAAATTTTTACTGCTTCACGATGTTTACCGATCGCGACGGCAAGTATCAGCTTTCGGCGCTGGCTGAATCCGGCTTCGAACCGCTCGCGCGCACCTGCCAGTTCATGCTGACGGAAGAGGCACATCACATGTTCGTCGGTGACACGGGGCTTAACCGCGTCGTGAAACGGACGGCGCAGTTGATGAAAGAGGGAGACGTGCGCCAATTGGGTGGCATTCCGCTCGACATCATCCAGAAGCACATTAATTTCTGGTTCAGCTATTCGCTTGATTTGTTTGGCGGTGAGATCAGTTCTAACTCTGCTGATTTCTTCGCGGCCGGATTGAAGGGACGTTACAAAGAACAGGAACAGTATGAAGATCACACCGCGGTGAATCAGAATTTCACGATGGCTGTAGTCGAGGATGGCAAGTTAACTGAACGCGAAGTTCCTCTGCGCAATGCGCTGAACCAGGTATTGCGCGATGAATACGTCAAGGACTGCGAAAAAGGTTTGGCGCGCTGGAACAAAACACTGACGGAAGAAGGATTGAGCGAACGTTTGTATCTGCCGAGCTCGAGGTTTCATCGTCACGTTGGCGAGTATGCCACGCACACCTTTGATATTCACGGCAACCTGATATCGGCAGAGGAGTTTGAAAAACGAAACGCTGAGTGGCTGCCGACAATGGAAGATCGAGAATACGTGCGGAGCTTGATGCATCCGGTAACGGAACCTGGAAAGATTGCGAACTGGATCGCGCCGCCTGCGACCGGCATCAAGGGCAAGCCGTTTGAGTTTGAATATGTGCGACTTTAGCTAACACCGCGTTGATATGCGGCGATGTTCTGCGAGGTAAGAGCGCAGTGCAGAAAAGAGTCAGGCTTTGGACACATTGGTTGGTGCTTGTAATCGTCCTTCTGGCAGTGTCGGCCGCAGTGTATGCAGTCATCCGCACGCAATCGGCGAGCGCGAACAAAGATGATTTAAAAATTAGTGTTGGCGAGTTGAGGTCCTACGCCGCCGAAGCTCGACTTCTTGCTGAACAGGCTGACGCTGGTATTCTCACCAAAACTTTCCTTCAAGCACACGTTCAGAAAATGCACGAGCATCTCCAAACGCTGGCGCAGACACTTCAATCTCAACAAGTCGACGTAAATCTCGAACCAGCGAGGGCGAAAGCCTACAACGTTGCCCTTGTGCTCGATCAGTCGGTCCTTGCGATTGAAAAAAATCAGAACGGCCGTAACGAAATAATTGCCCGGTTGGGAGATCTGTTCTCGCAGCTCGTCCAACTTGAAGCAGAGTTAAAGTAAGGTCACGTCCATGAAGAAGATTGTCGAAATATTTTTGGGCATTCTTACTGCAATGGGCGGCTTCGTCGAGATCGGCGAATTAACTTTTTCGTTAAACGCCGGAACAAAATATCGTTACAGCCTGCTGTGGGTGGTGTTACTGGGAACGGTCGGCATCATTCTCTTCTGTGAAATGGCTGGACGCATCGCCGCAGTCAAGGAACAACCCGTATTTAACTTGATCCGCGAACGCGCCGGTTTTGGAGCCGGATTGGTCACGCTAATCGCGGCAAACCTCGTCAACTTGTTGACGTGCGCCGCAGAAATTGGCGGAGTCGCTCTCATTCTGCAACTGCTCTTAGGCTTGCCTTACCGCCTGCTCATTATCGCTGGCCTGTTGTTTTTCCTGGTTGTGGTTTGGTTTCTATCGTTTCAGTGGATTGAACGAATGTTCGGACTGCTTGGTCTACTGATGATTGTTTTCATTTGGGCTGCCGTCGCGAGTGGACCACACTGGCACGAACTAGCTCTCGGTTTCATACCCAACGCTCCCAGCCTCCCGACTACTCAGGATTACTTCTTGTATTTTTATTTCGTAGTAGCGCTGCTGAGTTCCATCATGTTGCCTTATGAAACTTATTTTTACGCGGCAGGAGCAATTGAAGACGGATGGAATCCTTCCGATATCAAGCTCAATCGGATGATCGTTCTCATTGGTTTCACGCTTGGGTTGGTACTGGGAGCCTCGCTGATTATGGTTGGGACACAAGTTTTTTCGTCTGCTCAAATCGAGCCGCAATTGCCGGGAACTGCCGCGCTCGGCACTGCCGTCGTTTTGGGAAAATGGAGCTTAATCATCGCAGCGCTTGGAATGTTTTTCGCGTTTGGTGGGGCTGCAATCGAAACAGCGCTTTCGGGCGCCTATAACCTGGCCCAGTTTCTCGGGTGGCCCTGGGGAAAATACCGGCCACCGCGACGAGCGGCGAGAT
>DATENN010000153.1:0-5741 GCA_035275045.1 Pyrinomonadaceae bacterium | reverse complement strand
CATGAAAAGATTTTGCAGCTTCCCGATGACGTAGAGGTCTACCCCGCCCATGGGGCCGGATCGATGTGCGGCAAGAATTTGTCCAAAGAAACTTCTTCAACGATCGGCGAGCAGCGCAAATTCAATTACGCGTTGAAGCCCATGAGCAAAGAAGACTTCGTCAAGATGATGACGGGCGAGTTAGCAGACGCGCCGCCCTATTTCCCGAAAGACGCCGAGATCAATCGCGGGGGCGCCGTTGCACTCGGCGACTTGCAAGCGCCGAGCGCAATTAGTGCGCATGAGCTGAACGAACTAATTAATTCGGGCCAGGCTAATTCGGTCACGAACGACACACAGTCGGAAGCTCTGTGCCACATCGTTCTCGACGTCCGATCGGCCGCAGAGTTTGGCGCGGGTCATGTTCCCGGCTCCCTAAACATTGGCCTGGGCGGGCAGTTCGCGATGTGGGCCGGATCGCTGATTCCGTTGAAGGCGCCAATCATTCTGGTCGCGAATTCGGCCGAACAAGTTGCCGAAGCGCAAACTCGCCTGGCGCGCGTTGGCATTGAAAACGTGAAAGGCTATTTACAAGACGGAACCGACGGCTGGGCGAAAGCCGGGTACGAGTTGGCGACGGTGCCGCAAATCTCGGTGGCACAACTGGACTCATTGCTTAACAATCAAAACGAGCTGCAAGTTTTGGATGTGCGCCGCGCACCCGAATATGAAATTGGGCACGTGCCGCGCGCAGTGCATGCGCCGCTTACAACCCTCGAATCAAAATTCGATAAACTTTCGATCAATCCGTCAAAACCCACGGCGGTGATCTGTGCGGGCGGTTACCGTTCCAGCGCAGCTACCAGCATCCTCCAACAACACGGCTTCACGGACTTGCTGAACGTGACCGGCGGCACAAACGCATGGATCAATGCCGGTCTTGCGGTTGAAGTTCCTCCAAAAAATTAATCCGCAGATTCCGCCGATCACAGACTGCACGCAATACAAAATCATCTTTTGTGCTTATGCGCACGCCGCTGATTTTTGGAGTCCCGGTTTAAGCGAATTGCTAGACCTCTTCTTATCTGCTGAATCGGCGTGATCTGCGGATTGTCTTTTACTAATCACGATTCACCATTTACGATTTACCAGCCGTGGATCCATTTACCTTCAAGCTGCTTATCGCGATCGCCATCGTAGTCATCGCCACCATTCACGGGTACGGCGCGGCCTGGCTGGCCATTTGGATGCTGTTTCATCCTTACAAGCCAGTGAAAGTGTTTGGCATCACGGTGTGGCCGCAGGGAATGATTCCGCGTCACCGGGAAAAACTGGCGCTCTCGATTGGCAATGCCGTCGGCAACGAATTGGTTTCGCAGGAAACTGTTTTCGACGCTCTTTTTGAAACCAGTTTTTTTGCGCGCAAGGTTGAGGACTTCGTGAATGGCTATACCGACGAATTGCTGGGCACGGTTTATCCGTCTTTCATCGACGCTTTGCCGGCACAAGTGCGAGCGCCCGTGCTCGACACCGTGTCCGCGCTCCAATACCGGCTCGCCGACTACATTGCCGGCATGTTGAAAAGTGAAGAGACGGCGAATGCGGTCCAGCACTTTATTGATCGCCAGGTTGATGAGCTGCTCGAAAGAAAGATCGATACAACCTTCAGCGCCGGGTTGTTTGAAGAGGCTGCTGCCTTTGTGCAGTCGCGCTTTAGTCGTCTGGTGAATGAAGAAGGTTTCGAACGCCAGATCGATGCGTTTGTCGCCGGACGCGTTGATGAGTTAGCGCAAAGTAACGAGACGCTGGCGCAGACTTTCACTCCGGAAACAGTAGCGTTTTTGAAAGAGCGGATTGATAGCCAGGTGCCGCCAATCGTTCATCATCTTGCCGACATTGCCACCAGCCAGGGCACTCGCAAACAAATCGGCGCGTTGATCAAACGCGAGGTTGACGATTACTATGAACAACTCTCGCTAATCAAAAAGATTTTCATTTCGCGCGAACGAATCCATCGCGAAGTGGATGAACTCGTCAACAAGACTTTGCCAAAACGGGTGGAAGAATACCTGCGCGGACCCGCGTTCGAGCAGGAAGCGGAAGCGTTTTTGAATGCGACTATCGATAACGTATTAGCACGGCCACTGAATGTGCTGGTCGGGCAGATCGAGTCTCATAAGTTCGACGCGATAAAACACCAGATTGCAACGCGCATAGTGGAAATGGCGCAGAGTGACGAACTGTCCCACTCGGTCGGGAACTATGTAAACGATGCAGTCGAACGGTTGCGGCCGCAAACACTAGGCAGCGCGCTGGGCCAACTCGATCCGAATTCGATTGCCCGCGCAAAGGAATTTCTGACGGGCAGCATTCTGGCGCTGCTTTCAAGAGACGATACGGCGCAAACCATCAACTTGATTCTTAGCTCTCAAGTAGAGCGCTTATTGATTTCCCCGATCGGAAGACTGGGCGATCATGTTTCTGAAAATTCAATGAGACGCGCCAGCGCGGCCTTAGTAGAACGAATTACCACCGCCGCGCGGGAGCGCTTGCCGAATGCAATCGCCGAGTTTGATGTGGGCGGAATGGTGCGCCGGAAAGTTTCAGACTACCCGCTTGAAAAGCTGGAGGCGCTGGTGCTTTCGGTGGCGCAGCATCACTTGAAAACAATTGAATTTTTTGGCGCGGTGATAGGTTTTATTATCGGCGTGGGCCAGGCGATTTATTTCTGGCTGACTTACACTCCGGGCAGATAAGCGGGGCAGCCCCCGTTCCTGACCTGCGAGTTTGCAAATGCCGGCTCATAGGTAAGGAAGCACGGTCTGCCCGGTTCTTTTTAACTGTTACCTTTGGAAAATACTTCCATGCGGCGCTGCATCTCTTCCGGCGACACATCCTCAACATGCGTCGAGACCAACCAAACGTGGCCAAAAGGATCTTCCAAACGTCCTGAGCGATCTCCGTAAAACTGGTCGGCGATCGGAATCAGAACCTTTGCGCCCGCCGCGACTGCATTTTCGAAAAACGCGTCGACATCTTCGACGTACATGTGCAGTCGCACCGACGAACCGCCGAGAGTCTTCGGGCTGAGGTTTCCATAATCCGGATATTCGTCGGCAAGCATAAGCAGCGAGCCGCCAATTTTTATCTCCGCGTGGCCCAACGTTCCATCGGGATTCGGCAGACGCATCACTTCTTCAGCGCCAAAAGCCTTTTTGTAAAACTCAATAGCTTCGCTGCCGCCCTTGACCGTCAGGTAAGCAGTGATACCGCCGTAATTCTCGGGAATCGGATTAACCTTTTGCTGGGGAGTGCTCATTGGATTGGCTCCTTTGGTAGCGCAAACTTTTTGTAGCGCACTTCAGTTGTGTGACGTGCAGCACTTTGCGTATTCGAACCTGATCGTAAAATCAAAGTACGGGCTACGATCAGTTACTCGGCGAAACCAGTTCTGCTGATTGCGCCGCTTTCGGGTCGTAGGGCGTAGCTAAAAACTTCTTCGCTGTCGCCATCGCATTGTCGTAATTGATTCCGGACTGCACCGCCTTGTTGTATTCCGCTACCGCGCGATTGCGTTCGCCGCGCGCATCGTAAGCATTGCCTTTTTTAATATGCGCCCAGGCTTCGATCCATGATGGTTTCAGAGTTCCATTCAAAGCCGCTTCAAAATTATCGAGCGCCAGCGCCCAATTCCGCTGCTCTAAGTAAAGCAAACCGAGATTGTAATAAACCCAGGAATTGGAGCGATCAAGTTTCAGCGCCGCTTCAAACTGCTGCTGTGCTTCCGCATATTGTCCTTCTTTCATCAGCTCGATGCCGCGGCGCGCGACAATCGAGATGCGCAGATCGTCGGACATGCGCAGGATTTTATAGTTTGGATCGACAACGACTTCAATCGGCTGGCCATTAGATTCAAAATCGAAATCCTCACTACGACCCTCGATGTTAGTTACGATCGTTTGGCTGTCGCCTTCCGAGCGCAACATCAACTGTACCGGCATTCGCAGGGTTTCCAGGGTCTGCTTGACGGTGCCGCGCGTCCGGAATTTTCCGGAACGCGTGCGAATGATTTGATAGTCAACTGTGAATTCGGGAACGCCCGTTCCCTCGACCCATTGCGCGAAGAAATACCGCATGTTCTGCCCGGCTATTTGCGTGGTCAGGTGTTCGAAGTCATCGATGGAAGCGTTCTTGCCGCGATTCTCTTCAAGGAATTTGCGCAATAGCAAATCAAACTTTTCCTTGCCGAGTGTTTCGCGAAGCATGCGGAAAACCATCGCCCCTTTGTGGAAAACGATGGATTGATAAGCGGCCGACTGGTCATCAAGCGCAGAAGGCGCCCGCGCAATCGATGCTGTTTGCTCAAATGTTAGAGCGCGTTCCTGTTGCTCTCGCTGGGCAGCGTCGAGTGCGCCGCCGCTCAAATTCGTTTCACGAAAAGCGAACGAGCTCCACTCCGCCAGGCCCTGCGAAATCCACGCGTCGTCAAAAGACTTCAAGCCGACGGTTTGTCCCCACCATTGGTAAGCGACTTCCCGCTCAAGCTTTTCTTCGGGCAGTGGCCGGCCAGTGTCAAACAATTTCGACGCAAGAAAAATAATTCCCGGACCTGAATAGGTATCGAGACTGTCATCATCGACCTGCGCTACCACCAGTCGTGTTCCAAATAGCGGTGTGCCATATTGTTTGGTGTAGAACTCGAGGACCTGGCCCATCAGCTCAGCGTAACCATTGATGCGGCCTTCACTGCCGGGCTTCGCGTAAAACTGGATTTCGTAGTTACCAAAACGAAGGTTGCGGTTGATGTATTGGCCGGCCGCAAAATTTCCAATCAGAACGGGCTGGCGATGTACGAAGTGGTAACGTGTCGCACCCTCTTTCGGCGAGGCTTGCGCAACGACGGGATCGTCACTGGTTCCGGCCACCTGCAAACCAGTCGGTACTACTAATGTAATGTCAGACGTGGCGCGATCGGCGGCATAGTCATGAAAAGGAAACCACCGCGACGCATACATCAGGTAAGAGCCTTCCGGACCGACATAAGCGAGACGCCTGGTTGCCAGAGGTCCACCTTCAGGCGACATGAGCGGCCCGTTCCAGCGAAACCGCAATGTCATTGGCTGGTTCGGGGGAACGACCTGGCCCAGATCGACGCGCACGCTTGGTCCGATCGAGCCAACGCCGACAGCATCCTGAACATAGGCCAGGGCCCGGCCATCACGTTCGATGCTTTCAATTTTCAACGAACCATTCAGTTCAAAAACGAGCGATCGAGTAGCGTCCAGCGGGATTACGTTGATATCGGCGCCGGCCCGCAGCGTGTGCTGATCCGGAATTAGCTGTGCCTCAATGCGATAGTTGGTGATATCAAAGCGGCTGGCGGCCTGTTGTGGCGTTGCCGTCTGGGCATTGGCGGTCGTGCCGGCAAGTAAGGCAGACAAGATCATCGCCAATTGGAGAAAGTTATGCCTAATTATGTTCATTCTGGTCTCTGCTGTTGATGGGCTGAAGTTCGATTATACAGCCGCGATCTTCCAAGGGAATAGTACGCCCGGCTCGCTTTCTCGGGCGTCGAGGGTGGGTCTGTCCAGCCAGCGTCCGGAACAAATCGAAGCTTTTGGGTCGCCGTTTTGGATGAGCGCAAGTTGCGGGCGGTTGGCTAGGATGACCGGAATTGCTGTGAGGATCGCGCGGGCGGAACGCCCATATGAAAGACTGGGAGCTGCGTCAAGGAGCCGAACCGGAGCATGACGACGCGTCGG
>DATENN010000152.1:0-3333 GCA_035275045.1 Pyrinomonadaceae bacterium | reverse complement strand
CCGAATTGTGTGGCGGCTCATTGCGTGTAGCGGAGCTTGCTTCACCTCTCCGCGCCACACTAATTCTTAATTCGTTCGGTGCACGCTGTATTCGTCGAGCTACTTCGAATACTTGCCAACGCCTTTGAATGAGGAGACATTTCTAAGTTCCGGTTTCTTTCTAATGCTTAACCAATACTCTTCTCGAACATCTTCATCTATTTCTATTACCGTGTAATAAAGCGCATCGGTGCCATCCTTCTTGCAACCCGAAATCCAATACTCTTCGCGCGTCTCCTCGTCGAAGAAATTAGCTTTGAATCCGTATCCATTTAAGGAAGCAAACGATCGGCCTCGATAATAGATGGTCTTGCCAGTTTTTGAGTACGTTACACGACCGATCCGGGCCGGCCCAACGATCTCGCCGGCTTTCTTCTCGATGTACATTATTCGCTTCTTGTGTGACATCACGTAAGCACCGAACGATGTGTATCTTGATCTGGATAAAATCGCTTACTAAAAGGACTCACGGCGCGGACTGCTGAAGTGTAAACCTGACTGCAAATGCGCATCAAGCTTTGTATCCGTTGTAGTCTGGCCTGGCTTACCGGATGTCTATTATATCTTCAAGTTAGATAGCGACAGAGCGCTCGGTTCCGCGTATAAATGAATTGGACCAGATGTGACCACAATATTCAGCTATTCTCGGTTTTAGGCGGTTTTTGCAGATCGTGACGGGGCAAAGAAGGGTTAAACTCCGTGAGTCAAAACATTCTTGTCCACAAAATGGCCACACGACGACAATCAAGCGTTAACGCTTACGACCGTATGTAGTTGATGGATTGAGAGTTATTGGTCGGGGCGAGAGGATTCGAACCTCCGACCTCTCGGTCCCAAACCGAGCGCACTACCAGGCTGTGCTACGCCCCGAAGAAGTTAGGCATTCTAAGAGGAGGGTGGAGGATGGTCAAGTTTGGCCGCAGATTTTACGCGGATGAGCGCAGATCAATATGCGTCCATCCGCGTAAATCTGCGGCCAAAGTGCTTTGTCTGGGCCAATGCAAGGGCTCGATGGCTGATGCGGTTTTTGATGTGCTCGGGGAGTTCGGCGAAGGTTTGGGTGTAGCCGTCGGGAATGAACAAGGGATCGTAGCCGAAGCCACCGGCGCCGCGAGGGGCGAATGTGATCGTGCCGTGACAGATACCTTCCGAGAGGTTAAGGACTGTTCCTGCAGGGTCGGCGATTGCCACGACGGAGACGAAACGAGCGCGCCGATCCGAATTGTTAGAGAGTTCTGACAGGAGTAGTTCCCGCCGATCTGCGTCAGAGGCGTTCTCGCCAGCGTAACGCGCGGAGTAGATGCCGGGCGCGCCGTTGAGTGCGGCGACTTCCAATCCGGAGTCATCGGCCAAAGCCAGTAATCCTGTCGCAGAAGCGTAGAACTGTGCTTTTGCGATCGCGTTCTCGGCATACGTGACGCCGTTCTCCTCAGCCGATCCAACGTGATCGAAGCCCTGAAGCGAACTAAACAACCAGCCCGAACCTTTAAGGATGCTCGTGATCTCTCTTAGCTTGCCAGGATTACGAGTGCCTAAGAGAAGGTACTTGCACATCAGTTATTTTGATTGGAGCAGGGAAATGACAGTGCTGAATTGTCCAAAGGCCGAGCGTGTGGTGCGCTCGATGCCGAAGGCGTTCAAGCGGGTCTCGGTGGAAGAGAAACCAAAACGCCGCAAGGAGTCCTGCAGCTTCACGACTTCCTCGTTCGATAGCTTACGTCCCTGAAGCTGCAACAGCGTCGAGATGAAATTGTTTACTCGCGCCTCGTCGTTGGCGAACGTGACGATCGGCGCCGAGCTCTGCTGGGCCGACTGTCTTAATTGCTTGTCGTGAGCTTCAGCCTTGTTTCGCAGCGCTACCAGACTTGCGCGCATGCTCTCAGTCTTACCCAGGAGCACGTACCCTGAAGCAAACACCGCAGTGAACTCTTTCGCCGGATTCGGATTCGACTCGAGCCCCTCGAGAATCTCACCCTTATCATCCTTAAAGACTTCCTGCGTCAGCGACTGCTTCAGCTTGGCTTCGTCACTCACACGCGCGACCAAAATCGAACCTTCTACTCCTTGCGAAGGTTTCAAGGTCAACAGCGGCGGGCTCAACGTCGCCAACGCTTCTTTCGGATTGCTGATTCCATAAACCGAAAGACTCGAGCGCAAGATTGAACCGAAGAGAACGGCGGGCAACGCGTCGAGTTTGAACGCGACTGCTGAATCGAGTGAGGTCCATGCCGCGGCCGGCGCCTTGTTGCGATAGATCGTGAGCGACTGAAATCCCTCCGGCACGAGCTTCCAGAAGTTCTCGTCTCGCTCGGCTACTTCAAACGCAGGCTGCAAACGCGCGACAACGCCCGGCTCGAGTGAAAACAGGAAACGATCTTCAATTCCGCCAGACGACGAATTTGCGGTCCACGCAACGCCACGCAACACCTTGCCTGCGCTCACCGCAAGCAGTTGCTCCAGCTGCTGATCGCCCGGCGACTGGCCCATCAGCAAAGGAGCGGCCCACGAGAACAGTTTTGCGGAATTCGCCGGTGAGATGTAACCGAAGCCGAGCGTGTTTTGTGACGTGACACTCGCGCGCACTTTCAGCAATTCCGAATCGGTCTTCATGCTCGGGCGCGTGCCACGACGAACTTCCAAGCAACTGCGAACGGCATTATCTGAGTTGCCGATTATGGCGACGGTGCCATCCACGACACCCACAATCTTGCGCTCGCCTCCAGCCGTAGAGCATTCGATGTAATCTGCGTTCTCAGTTCGTTCAAGGCACATCGAAGCCCCGTACGCGAAGTTTGCCAGGTGCTTTACGGCTTCGACTGCCGCCGCTTTTGTGCGCCACTTTGATGTATGAGTCTCAGCGATGATGGCGACCTCGGGCCTGACTTTGATGGTGTCTTGCTCCTCAGAGGTGTTCATACCGACCACAACGAGGGCAACCTGCGAGCGCGCAAATAACACGGCCGGCAATGGTCCCAGTCCGGCGCGCGCGGCTGTGGTTAGCATTCGATTACGAGATGCTGGTTTGCTTTGCGTGATCGGAGCCGCAGCTTGCCAGACGTCGCTATGCTGAATCGCTTCAGCCACTCCGGCCAGGTTGTTGAATTCAACGTAGACGAGTGAATCGGCGGGCGCGTAATCCGCCATGTCGACAGCAGAGGGAAGGCTCCACCATAGAAATGCGGCGCCGATTAGAATTGTAAGCACCGCTAACGCAACAAGGGGGCGGAGAAACTTCATTTGCTGAGAATCGTAGCCTTTCTCCCGCAAAGGCGCAAAGACGCAAAGAAAACAGTA
>DATENN010000151.1:0-3685 GCA_035275045.1 Pyrinomonadaceae bacterium | reverse complement strand
CAATTGCGATCCGCAACCATCGCCTGTCGCAGCCGGCACTGTGGGATTATTTGAAGGTGCGGATTACTATCACTGTGGTGTTTGGCGGCCCGAATTCAATTGCCGGATGCGTAACCTCAGCCAACCATTCTGCGGTGTCTGCCAGCAGGCAATAGTCAAAAAATTGACGCCGTTCCTCCCGGCCTAGGAAACGAGGATCATTGATCTGTGCAAATCGGTGATGCAATCTCATGGGAGAGAACTTTTACTGAAGAAGACATTCGAACCTTTGCGCGGTTATCCGGCGATGAAGGCCGTCACCATCTTGAACCGGACGCCCACGGCCGTTTGATGGCCCATGGTCTGCTGACCGCGACCTTACCGACGAAGATTGGCGGAGATCTGAATCTGATCGCGAGCGAAATGATTTTTCGCTTTCATCGTCCTGTGTTTGCCGGTGACTCGATCACCTGCGAAGTAGTAGTCACTGAGCTAATGCCGGAACCCGAATTTATGCGCTTGGTTTCCCGCTGGAGTTGCCGCAATCAACACGGAAAGGAAGTGATGAGCGGCGAGGGACGCGGCATCATTCGTCAGTAGAGCGATTTGGATATGGCGAGAGAGGTACGTGGCATGGCGTCCACGTACCTCTTCTTGTTTGGCAGGCCTTAACTGCAGGCGCGGAAATTAGTGGTCGAGCATGAAGTTGTAGGTGATTACTCCCGAGACCTTCATTGCCTGGTCGCCCAGGAACGTCGGCGAAAAACGTGCTTGCAGTGCTGCCTGTTGCGCTGCTGTTACTAACGCGGGATTTCCGGCGATTGCCTTCGCAGAAACGACTCTGCCCGATTCATCGACCAGCACCTGGATGCTTACCACTCCCTGGATATGGAGTTGGCGAGCAATCGGTGGATATGGTGGCTTCGGCAACGACAGAGCCTGTCCGTTGATCACGTTCTTATGAATTATTTGCGGTCTTGGTTTCTCAACCGCAACCGGCACCGGCGGTGGCGGCGTGCCAAGTTCAACTGAAGGTGCCGGAATCGTTCCATTCGCGGCAACACCATGACTGCCGGGCACGCCCTGACCAATCGGATCGACATCGCGACCGGTTACCGCGTACGGACCGCGATCGGGCACCGGCTTCACCAAATTAGGCGTCGCTGAAGTTCTGTCAGGAACGACTTGCGGCGTATTAACGCTGGCCATGCGGTCGGCCCGTTCGGGCACAGTAACGTGCGAAGAGCTGGCGCGCGGCGGTGCGCTGTTTCGCATAGGCGCGGCCGCCGGCGCGGGCAAGTCAACCGGATTCAACATCACTAAGGTTGCGGTGTCTTGATCTTCAAGCCGCGCATCGTACGCATAAATGCTGGCGAGGCCGGCGATTGCGAAAAGCAAAACGTAGCTGACGGTGGTGAATAAGAAAAAGGACCCGCGGCGTTTGAATTCGCGAACGTGCGAACTCGATTCGATCAAGTTGGTAAACATCAAATTCTCCCTTGCCGGTGCCTTCGGGTCGCGGGAGCGTTTGCTCGAGAAGTTAGACGCTCGATCGCTGCGGGAAGTTCCAAACGCGAAGTTCAAACTTGCAACCCTTGAAGTTCGAACCTTGAACTTCGAACTTTGAAGGTTGAACTTTCGATTTCTGCCCTTGAACTTTTATCTTTCGACTTGAAATTGTTACGATTGCGCTGCTCTCGCAGCCCCTAGTTCCAGGAGAAACCGTCCATGGCGACAAACGCAGCCCTCCAGGAAGAGCTCAACCCGTTCAAGATTGCGAAACAACAGTTCAATCGCGCCGCTGATTATCTCGAACTCGACGACTCAACGCGGCACGTTCTCAGCAACGCCAAACGCCAGTTGATTGTGTCTATTCCCGTCAAAATGGACGGCGGCGACGTGCAGGTCTTCGAAGGTTATCGTGTGCAACACAACATTGCGCGCGGTCCGGCGAAAGGCGGCATTCGCTATCACCCGAATGTGACGCTGGACGAAGTCAAGGCACTCGCGTCGTGGATGACCTGGAAATGCGCGACGGTGGGCATTCCGTATGGCGGCGGGAAGGGCGGAGTCATCTGCGATCCGAAGAGTCTTTCTCGAAACGAACTCGAGCGGTTAACGAGGCGGTACGCTTTTGAAATCGCACCGATCATTGGACCAGATCGCGATATCCCCGCGCCTGATGTTTACACCGATGAACAAACGATGGCTTGGATCATGGACACGATTTCCATGGTGCGCGGCCACACTGAATTGGGCGTCGTAACAGGCAAACCGATTTCGCTTGGTGGTTCGCAGGGACGCGGCGAAGCAACGGCGCGCGGTTGCTTGTACGCGTTGCGCGAAGCTTGTCGCGTGAAAGGGATCAATTTGAAAGGCGCGCGCGTCGCCGTGCATGGATTCGGCAATGCCGGGGCCAACATTGCGCGACTGGTGGCGGCCGATGGCGCGCGAGTTATTGCGGCGTGCGATTCAAAGGCGGGCGTGTACTGCGAATCCGGCCTCGATGTGCAGGCGGCATTGCGTCACAAAGCTGACACTTCATCGCTGCAGGGCTTACCCGGCGCAAAAGAGATGGCGCCGGAAGAAATGACCGGTGTTGACTGTGACATTCTTTTGCCTTCAGCGTTAGAGAACGCTATCACGCTGGCAAACGTCGGTACGGTTAAGGCGAAGATTATTGCGGAACTGGCTAATGGACCAACGACGCCGGGCGCGGATCGAGTGCTCGAGGATACGGGCGCTTTTCTGATTCCGGATATTCTGGCGAATGCGGGTGGTGTGACGGTCAGTTACTACGAATGGGTGCAGGACCAATATTCTTTCTTCTGGTCGGAACATCAGATCAACGAGACACTCGAGCAGACGATGCGCACGGCCTTCAATTCGGTGTACGAAACGGCGCAGCGATACGGCACCGACATGCGCACCGGCGCCTATATTCTTGCCGTCGATCGCGTCGCCGAAGCAACCAGGATGCGGGGAATATTTCCGTAAACCGTGTTGGGCTTTGAACTTTGCACTTTGAACTTAGTACTTGGTGCTTAGTACTTTGAGTTTGAATTTTGAAATTGGATATTTGCCTGGCGGCTGAAACTCTAAAATCAAAGCACAAAGTTCAAAGTACTAAGTTCCAAGTACCAAGTACAAAGTACTAAGCTCCAAGTACTAAGTTCGACACAAAGTCCCAAATTATGCTAACAATTTACGAAAAACCCACTTGAACCAAGTGTCGTGAGTTAGACAAGCTGCTCCGTGAGAGTGGCGTCGATTATTCGAAAGTCAACTACTACCTTGAGCCTTTAAGCAAAGCGAAATTGAAAGAGCTGTTGCGCAAGATGAAGCTGACACCACGCGACATCCTGCGAACCAGCGAACCAATTTATCGCGAACTTGGCTTGGGTAAGACGGAATTCACAGACGAGCAAATCGTGTCCTTGATGGTCGAGCACCCGGACCTAATCCAGCGTCCGATCGTTGAACGCGGCGACCGCGCGGTGCTGGGACGACCAGTGGAGAATGTAAAAAAACTGCTTTAAGAACCGGGCTTTGGCTTTAGGCGGATGTTCTTTGTTCCAGTCTCGGAGCTTGAATTCATCTCAACGAGTGAAACTAGAACCAAGAACAAAGTCCAAAGTCCAAAGCCCAAAGACCAACATCTCAAAGAATCCGTCCGGTGAAACAAGCTGAATCAATCTTTGTTTGT